>NZ_CP012024.1:2753250-3055000 GCF_001050115.1 Bacillus smithii
CAATGCCAAAGTCAGCGTCACCGAACGTTGTTCCTTCGAAACCAAGCGATCCGAGGACCGGAAGGAGAATAGCCGGCAAAAACGAGATCAGCAGTCCGTTTGCGAATGAGCCGATCACAGCGCCTCTTCGGCCACCGGTCGCATTTCCGAACACACCCGCCGCTGCTCCTGTGAAAAAGTGAGGAACAAGACCGGGCACAATAACTTTTAAGTGGAACAAAGGAAGCAAAAACATCGAAACCAGCCCGGCCACAAAACTAGTTAAAAATCCGATAATAACGGCATTTGGCGCAAAAGGAAAAACAGTTGGGCAATCCAGCGCAGGTTTCGCATCTTTTACAAACTTATCGGCTATCCCTTTAAACGCAGGAACAATTTCTGCGATGATCAAACGAACGCCCGATAAAATGATATACACTCCGGCGGCAAAGGTAATCGATTGCATAAAAGAAAAGACTAAGAAATTCGTTCCGCCGCTTAGCTCCTTTTCGATAAATGCAGGACCGGCGAAACCGGCAACGATGAAGAACAAGATGCACATTGTCAACGATACGGCTACTGAAGTATCCCGCAAAAATCCCAGTGATTTCGGGACTTTTATTTCTTCCGTTGTACGTTCCTTGTTTCCGAATACTTTGCCCAAAAATCCGGCCACAAAGTAGCCAAAGGAACCAAAGTGTCCTACGGCAATATCATCCGAACCCGTAATTTGGCGTACGAACGGCTGCAGAATCGCAGGAGAAATTACCATTAATAATCCGAGAATGATCGATCCAATAATAACAAGGGGTACTCCGGTTATTCCGCCCGTTGCCAGAACGGCAGAAATTAAACAAGCCATGAATAAAGTATGATGTCCGGTTAAAAAAATGTATTTAAAAGGGGTAATCCTAGCCAAAATAATATTCACGATCATACCAAATACCATTATTAATGCCGTTTCACTACCAAATGTTTTTTGGGCGATGGCCACTATCGCTTCATTGTTGGGAATAACGCCTTGAATGCGAAAGGCATGTTGAAACATTTTACTAAAAATATCAAGGGCGCCTACGAGAATATTCGCTCCGCCGCTTAAAATCACAAATCCCATAATCGTCTTTAACGTTCCAGACACCGTTTCTGCCGCATTTTTCTTTTGCAGCAGCAAACCGACAAGCGCAAATATGCCGACTAAAATGGCGGGAGTCCCTAAGATGTCCTTCATTAAAAAGTCCAGCATGGCTTTTTCCTCCTAAAAGTATTTTTCAAGCTCTCTTCTGATTTCATTTTGATCGAGAATGTTTTTCAATGCGACAACCGTTCTTTTTCCATCCTCCAAGTTTTCTACAATCTCTTTAGAGCCAAGATAAATATCCGCTTGTTCCGATTTGCTTGTTGCCAGATCCGTATGACTGACCTCCGCTTCTACGCCCATTTCTTTCAAGATTTTTTTTACATTCATTTCCACAATTAAACTGCTTCCTAATCCGTTTCCGCAAACGACTAAAATCTTTTTCATATTCCATCTCTCCTTATTCTTTTGAATATTGATTGATTAAATCGAGAATCTCTTTTTTTGTGTCCGCCTTGATTAATTGCTCGATATTTTGAGAGTCTGACAGCAAATTAGATAATTGAGACAACGCTTTTAAGTGCGTTTCATTGTCCACGGCTGCCAAGACAATAACCAAATGAACATTGCGTGAACCATCCTCTGCAAAGGGTACTCCTTTTTTTAAGCGCAGCAATGTCATCCCCAGTCGATTAACTCCTTTTTCAGGCCTTGCATGAGGAATCGCTACTTTTGGTGCAATGACGATATACGGTCCCAACTCATGGACGCTTTCAATCATGGCATCGACATATCCTTCCGTGACCGCACCCGTTTTCAGCAGTGGCTCCGCCGCCGTTTTTATGGCATCTTCCCAGCTCTTCTCCTCCTCTTTTAACACAATGTGGTCTTCATCAATCAATTCATTGAGCATCGGTTTGTATACCTCCTTCATCGTCGGGGAAGGAACGGACAAAAATTCCTTTACCTTTCGTGCAAGACCTTCATAGTCGTGGATATCTGCATACTTTTCAATCATATTCATGAATGCTTGAACGGAAAGATTTTCTCTGTTATTTGTAAAGTGGTTCGTCCATTTCAGCAACTTGTTTTTTTCTGCTTCATTCATAATCGGATTTGTCAAAAATACAGGAATGCCGCGATCTTGAAGCGGTACAGTAGATACTACAAAATCGACATCAAGGCTTGCAGAATCATATTGTCTTTTCGTCAAGCTATCGACAATCTCGACGTTTGGCAACAGCTCTTTAAGCTGTCTATGCATAATCAAAGACGTTCCTACTCCATTCGCACATACGATCACCGCTTTTTTACGTTGATGCCCTTCTGCCTCTTCACGATTGAGCCATCCCCCGAAGTGGACGGCCAGCAAAGCTGTTTCGTCGTCAGGAATAGGCTTTCCCACCAGTTTTTGAAAATGATCAATCACTTTTTTGGTTAAAGCAAATATGTCCGCATAATTGGTTTTAATGGAGTCAAAGAGAGGATTGTTCACTTTGATCCCGTATTTCAGCCGATAAAAAGCGGGTTTCAAATGTAGCAGCAAATGATTCTCCACCGCTTTTCGATTTCGAAAGAACACACAAGAGTATTTTTGAAAATCGTCCACCATTTTTTTACATACTTCTCGCAGAGCAGCAACGTCAGAATTCCTCGCATCTAAATTTTGAGAATGGATAATTTTAGAACTGAGTAAGTGAGTAGTCAAAAAATAGATCTCGTCTTCCGGTATCTCCAGCTTGAAACAACGCTCCAACTGCTTGCCGATATGTTGAGCGGCCAAATATTCTTTTGTAGAACGGAGAATGTCTTTTTCAATCGGATCCATTTCCACAAAATACCCTTGCTTGATTCTTTTCGAAAAAAGATAAACACGCAAACTTAACGTTTGAACATCTTCATCCGTAAAGTGAAGATTTAACATACTTTCGCTTTCGGAAATCATTTTGTAAATCAAATTTAAATGTTCAGTTGTAATTTCATGTAAAACGGGAAAGAATCCATTCATCCATTCTTTATTGCCACTTAGCTGGGACAAGAAGTAAACAAGGGCATTTCGCAAATCCAGTTCTTTCCCAAAGAGGATATACCCTTTCTTTTTAGTGGAAACGATTTGTACATGAAACTTTTTGCATTCTTCTTTCAACCCTTTGATATCTTCTATCACCGTATTCCGACTGACATCCACCATCTTCAATAAATCTGCTAGAAAGACGGGGCGCTCCTTCATCAGAAGCGAAACCATCATTTTGGCTTTTCGTTCTTTCGGCGAATATTCATAATGCCGATAGACAAAGGGTATTTTCTTCGGAATTTCTCGTTTTGATTTTTCTTCCAAGTAGAAACCTTGAGAGCGAACGTACTGAACGGAAGGAAGTTTTTGTTTTTCCAACCAATAGTTGATCTTTTTCATATCATAGTAAACTGTTCGCTTTGAAACATTTAAACTTTCCGTTAATTCTTGAACGGTGACAAAAGAAGGAGATCGAACCAATTTCGTTAGCACGGCCATGGAGCGGTGGTCAAGCGTCATGATTCCTCCCTCCAGATTTTTGTAATCGCTTTCTAATATGTGTAAAACAAGATTTTTTTCTATCTGTTTTCACTATATTACAGAAAAATAGAAAAAAACAGTCCAAATATAGTATCGTTTTTTGTGCAAAATTGGACGAATCGAAGGACTCTCTAAATCATAAGAAAATCCAAAAAAACTGGACCATTTTTAGTCCAGCCTCAAAATTGCATTATTGTTGTTTAATCCATTTTTTCTTGATTCGATCATACTCTCCGCTTTCCTTCAGTTCTTTTAGGAAAGAATTGATGTATTTCGTGAATTTCTCATCGCCTTTTCGAACGGCAATGCCGTATGGCTCATTCGTAAATGTTCCGCCAACCACTTCATAGTTAGGATCTTGTGCCGCCATGCCATAAAGGATCGAATTATCCGTTGTCAAGGCATCCCCTTTTCCCGATTTTAATGCGGTAAACGCTTCGGCGTAATTTTCAAATTCCAACACTTGCGTATCTGGAGCTTTAGCTTTCACATTATCTCCGGACGTTGCTCCTTTTACGGCCAATACTTTCGTTCCTTTTTTCAAATCTTTTACACTTTTAATCGGACTGCCCTTTTTCACAAGCAGAGATTGTCCCGCATCAAAATACACATCGGAAAAATTGACTTGTTTCTTGCGTTCATCCGTAATCGTCATCGTCGCAATAATGGCATCAATTTGGCCGTTTTGCAGCATCGGAATTCGCGTTTTGGACGTTACTTCTACAAGCTTGACTTTCTTCTCATCGCCGAAAATTTTCTTGGCAAGCGCTTTGGCAATATCAACATCAAAGCCTTCTACTTTACCGGTTTTCGGATCCTTATAGCCGAATAAATACGTATCATATTTAACGCCGACCACTAATTCCCCCCGCTTTTTAATCTTATCCAATGTGCTTTTTTCTGTTGTGCCCGTTTCTTTCGATTTGCCGCATCCGGCGAATAAAGCCGCTGCCAGTACAAACACTAGCCCCATCAGCAGCCATTTCTTTTTGTGCTTCACATCTCCCATCTCCTTCCCTACAGGTTCTATAGCTGGTCCATTCTGCTTTTCCATACCAATCTATGAAGAAGGAGGAGAGATTATACCGAACTTGGAAGGCACATATAATAGTCGTCTGCAAAAAAGCCTGCATCTTTTTTTGAGATGCAGACTTTCCCTTTTATTCTTTTTCTTTGTCGTCGGATGAATCGGTGACCTCTAAAACATCCAGTAAAAACACAAAAATCGGAATCCCTAAGATCAAACCCCAAACACCGAAAAATTGTTCTGAAAAAATGAGGACCATAAATGTGTAAAAAACAGGCAAATTCGTTTTAGAAGACATGAGTTTCGGGTTCAGCAAATAGGCTTCGACCGCATGAACCACAGCGATCATAATCAATACATACAATACTTTTATATACCCGCCGATGCTGTATGCGATAATGGAAAGCGGAATAAGCGAAATAATCATTCCGGCAACCGGTATAAAGCCGAGAAAAAGAATCATGATCGCTAAGCCAAACAATTGGGGAAACCCCATAATCCAAAGTCCGGCAATCGACAAAATCGTATTGACGATCGCAATAACGACTTGGGCCTCAATCACCTTGCCAAACGTTCTTACAAACTTCCGGCCGAAAAACTCAATTTCGTCATAAAACATGGACAATTTGCTGTGCTTAAATTTACGGGTAAATCGAATAAGCCGCTCTTTTTCCAGCAAAAAAAACAGACTTAAAATAATGGCAAGCAAAACTTGAAGTACGATTTTGCTGATATCCGTAAAATACTTCAGCAAGAAGGTAACGCCTTGCTGCAAATAACTGGATATTTGCTTTTCTTTTAAGAAGTCCACCAAATAATTCAAGATGACATTATGCTGCGGCCGCGTGTAAAACTCAGTGATTTGTTTCACCAACTGGGTAATTTCCGCAACAATCACCGGCAAATACCTGACAATTCCATACAAAAGCAAACCAACCACAATGGTATATAAAAGGATGACGGTGATTTTTCGATTGATTCGAATGAATCCGGATACCATTTTTTCCAATCGATCCATCAAAAAGGTAAAAATAAATGTAAGCAAAATAACATTCATCATGCTTCTTACTATATAGAGAAAAAAGACAATAATGGCCAGAATCACAATTCTTCGCCATGTTTTCGAATTGGCAAATCGTTTCACGTAGTCTTCCATCGACTCATTCTTTTCCCCCTTTTTAGGTCTCTTAAGTTGCTATTAAATCGTAAAGGGAAAATGGGGCAAGCCGCTTGTCCACTGTTCAATAAACAACGCCACGCCGATGGATTCCTAAACAGCGTCCCGTTTTCCTTTCATCTTTTTATAACATAATATGGGCTTTCGATTGTCCATTTTCCTTACTTTTCAAAAAGAATTCAAACAGCAATCTATTGCTCAAAGGAACCATACGATTATTTTAACATACCTTCCAGCCCGTTATAATGAGAAAAATTACGATTTTTTCCTTTTTAAAAAAATAAAACAGGCCAGCTCTCCCTATTAGAACCAGCCCATCCAAATCCGTCAATCGTCATCTTTTTAATAATGCAATCATATGAACATAAATCTTTCACAACAGGAGCCATCCCGAGAGGCCAACCACTTCTTTTCTCTTCGGAAAGGTGAATGTTAAAGTCAAACCCATTTTTGGATTCATTAGCTGTCAGACGACTTTTTTTCTCGTCTCCCTTTTCAATACAGCAGCAAGCCAACGTCTTGTTTCCGAAAACAGATCTCTTTGGTCGACACAGGAGGAAAAAGTATGATTTGCCCCGGCAATAAGCCGTTTTTCGCACGTTCCCTTTTCTCTTGTTTGAAATACGGAATCGTAGCGCAAACAATATTCGGCAGAAATGTCTTCATCATTCGTTCCATGAAGAATGATTACATCTCCTTGAAATCGGGAAGCTTCCTTGAGGGGATGGTACAATGACAATGAACGAAAGAAGCGGGAGGTCAACTGATAGCCCATATAATCAATAAACGCTTTTTGTTTCAGTTTTTCCACTTCTTTTTCGCCGACAATGGCGACAATATCTTTATACGGTTGACCTACAGGAGCCCAGAGGATTAATTTTTTCACTCTTGAATCATTGGCGGCAATCCATGATGCAACTGCCCCGCCTAGACTATGCCCGAGAAGGACCAATTGATCGGCGTCCACTCCGTTTAATTGCAACCCAAAATCAATCACATGATTCGTTTGATCGATGAAATCATCCAAGCCTGTCTGTCCATAGTCTCCGTCGCTTTCGCCGCATCCCGCATAATCGAACCGGATCACCACATACCGGTCTTCCGCCAATTCTTGTGCCGCTTTGTAAAACAACCGATTTACTCCTACCCTGCTTCCAATAAAACCATGACAGATCACGACTAAAGGATAGCGTGCATTTTTTTCCTGATCGGTCCACTCTGCAGGATAGTGAATCGTCGCAGCCAAATGATGGCCTTTCCATTGAATTCTTACGTGTTTTTGCATCCCAAGGCACCTCCTAAATTTTTAATTCTTATAATTCTTATTAAAATAGTGTGTTTTATTTGTATAGAAAAACCTCTTCTTCAAAAGAAAAGGTGCGGTCTTACCAAAAAAACAACCGTATTTATACATTTTCGGCTCGTTCAATTGGCATCAAGAAAATGGCAGTGATAAACCGTCAAACACAACTAGTCTTCTTTCAGCTTGAATGGCGGATTCGCCTATTCTCTTCTAGAATAAACGGCTTCTTCTGCATTGTCAACGATCCTGAGAATTTTCTTTTCCAAAACATTGACCCGGTCCGGATTTGATGTATCTTTCTCACTATTACAAGAATCCTCGTCATTTTCTCCCTGTACCAGTCAAAAAAAGGTTCGGGACCTCACATTTTCGATTGATCTGCGGCCCTCTTCGTGTTTGCATGCACTTTCTTCATAAATTAGCAATAGTAAGTTGGAAGAAGAGGGAATTAGAACATTTCCTTTCATAAACATTCAAGAAGAATGAAATGGAAAAGAGATCTTCGGAGGCATTTTTCAAGAAAATGAACGGAGCAAGGCGTAAAATGGCTATTTCAATAAAATCCATTAGGAATAGACTATTCCGTTTCATGTCTGTTGATCAAACTTTGTCTGAAAAAGCGATGGAATGGGTTATCACCGTTCAATAGCCTTTAGCACACGAAAGCCGGCAGTACAGAGACAAACGGCGAAAACCCTTTAGCAGCTGCTGTAAGCAATATCACGTTCCAGGATTCATTGCGACGATTGGACTTACCTCCGGACTCAAAGTACCAATAACTCCAAGAAGATTTGATTTTCAGCTTAATTCATCACGCCGATTTTTTGGATGGGCCAAGCACGAAAAACGGCCGAACCAATAATATCCTTTTCGTCGATAAATCCAAATCTTCTGCTGTCATTGCTTCTTAAACGATTGTCGCCTAGAACAAATACTTTACCATCAGGAACCTTTTCTTTTCCTGTGATTTCTTTTAATGTGAAATCTCCGGTAAAACGGTTCAAATAGGAATATTGCTTTTTCAGCTTATTTAAGTATGGCTCTTTATACGCTACTCCGTTTATATACAGAACATCATCTTTCATTTCTACTGTATCGCCCGGCAGTCCGATCACGCGCTTAACATACACCTCATCAGAATCCGGCGCATGGAACACCACAATGTCAAATCTCTTTATATTTTTCATCTTGTTTACAATCAACTTATTTCCTTCTTCCAAAGTAGGAGACATCGATTCTCCTTTTACTATATAAGGAGAAAAAAGAAACGTATGAATGATAAACGAAATGATTAGCGCAAACAAGATCGACTTTATCCAAGAAAGCCATTCCGATTTTGGATTTGACATTTCATTCTCCCTTATCCAAATAATTTTTCTTCCTGTACATTTTCATCATAGAGGACAGATTGCAAAAAGTAAATACAGAATTTTCACCCAACACCGTCAAGAACAAACTTCAAGAATCGACCTTTCACGCCGGCATGAAAAAAAGAAACAGCTGTCTGCTGCTTCTACAATACTTTGCTTAAAAACGATTTTGTCCTTTCATGTTGAGGATGATCGAACAATTCTTGCGGAGTATTTTCTTCCACAATATAGCCTCCATCCATAAACACAACCCTGTCCCCTACTTCACGAGCGAATCCCATTTCGTGGGTAACGACCACCATGGTCATTCCCTCTTGAGCAAGCTGTTTCATCACTTCCAACACTTCCCCGACCATTTCCGGATCCAAAGCTGATGTCGGTTCATCAAACAGCATGACTTTCGGTTCCATCGCAAGAGCTCTGGCAATCGCAACACGCTGTTTTTGCCCTCCGGACAACGAATGAGGATATACGTGCGCTTTATCGGAAAGACCTACTTTCTCAAGCAGCTCCATCGCTTTTTTTTCTGCTTTCTCTTTGCTCCATTTTCTTACGATGATAGGAGATAAGGTAATATTCTCCAGAACGGTTTTATGCGGAAACAAATTAAATTGTTGAAACACCATGCCTACTTCGGTGCGAACTTTGTTAATATCCGTTTTCTTATCTGCCAAGTCCATGCCATCAATAATCACATGTCCTCCAGAAATGGTTTCCAACATGTTCAAGCATCTCAAAAAGGTGGATTTTCCCGAACCGGAAGGACCGATCACCACTACCACTTCTTTCGGATGGATGTCAATCGAAATATCTTTCAATACTTCTATATCGCCATAGGATTTTTTGAGTCCTTTTACCGAGATCATTCTTTTTCCAACCTTCTCTCTATATAATTTAGCAAGTATGTTAACGAAAGAGTGAGAATTAAGTAGATGACTGCCACTGTAATATACGGCTCCCAAACACGGTAATATTGCCCTTGAGCAGCCCGTCCCCAATACATTAATTCCGGTGCGGCAATAATGGCAGCTAAAGAAGAATCCTTCAATAACGTGATAAATTCGTTTCCAAGCGGCGGAATCATTCGTCTAAACGCTTGCGGCAAAATGATGTGCCACATCGCTTGAACATGCGTCATTCCTAATGAACGAGCCGCTTCCATTTGCCCTTTATCGATCGATTGAATACCGGCCCGAAAAATCTCCGCAACGTATGCGGACGAATTTAAAGATAAAGCCACAATCCCTGAGACAATCGGATTGACAGGAGACATAAAGAGCGGCATGACCCCGAAATGAATCAGCAAAATTTGCAAAAACAATGGAGTTCCTCTGTAAAAGTTAATGTGCCAAATAAAAGGAAGCCGCACCCATTTGTTGGACGCCATTTTTCCAAGTCCAATCAACAGCCCGAGAATCAGGCCGATCAGCACGGCAATCAAGGACATTCCGATCGTTAATAATGTACCTTTTGCAAAATACGGCAAATATTCTCGGATGATATCAAACTGAAAATCCATCATTCTTCTCCTTTTCTTCCCGTGTTTTCATAAAGCAAAAATCGGCTGCGCCCAAAATGAGGCGGCAGCCTTGTTCTTTTGCCACATTCGCATGCTGAAAGTTATGATTTCGCTTTTTTTAGAACTTCCATATCCGGCTCTTTTCCAAACCATTTTTTATAAAGTTTTTCATAGGTGCCGTTTTCCATCACTTTGTCAAGCGCTTGATCAAATTTCGGCGTCAACTCGCTGCCTTTAGGAAATGCGATGCCGTAAAATTCGGATTCAAAGTTTTTGCGGTCCGTAATGACCTTTAAATTCTCTTTTGGATGGTTTTTTACATATTCATTGGCAACGACATTATCGATGACCACTGCATCCACTTCTTTATTTTTCAAAGCCATAAAGGCTACCGTTACATCCTCGTATTTTTTCACATTCTGACTGTTTTTCCCTAATATTTTTTCAGCAGCATCTTGTCCAGTCGTTCCGTTTTGAACGCCCACTTTTTTTCCTTTTAAGTCCAAAGCATTTTTAACATTGCTTCCTTTTTTCACCACAATGACATTGGCTGCTTCAAAATACGGGCGGGAGAAATCATACGTCTTTTTGCGGTCATCATTGATCGTAATGCCGGAAATAGCCAGATCGGATTGTTTGTTTTCCAAATTGGCCAACATGGAATCCCAGCCTTCATGCTGCACATCGACTTGATATCCGGCTTCTTTCGCCACCGCATGGATCAAATCGATATCAAATCCGGTCACTTTCCCTTTCTCCATATATTCAAATGGGGCAAAAGCGGCATTTGTTCCTACCTTTAGCGTTTTGATCTTTCCATCAGAATCGCTTTTCCCTTGGTTTGATCCGCATGCCGCCAGCAAAAACACGAAGCAAACCGCAAGAAGCAACGAAAACTTAGCTCCTACTTTATTCATAATTATGCAAACTCCTTTATTTTTATTTGTTGTCAAGTTACTAAAATAATAAACCGAAACCCGCATTTTTTCAACGTTTTTTTTCTATTATTTTATTATACATTATTTTCAAAATGTAATGATTATAAATTAGTGCCTTCAGTTCTATGTATCACATATATACATGGAGATGTTCTCCCCCTTTAAGGCATCTTATTCCGGAAAATTCCGATTTTTCTTTTCCTTTTTCTCTATAATGGCATGTTCAGCACAAAAAGAAAAGGACTATTGAATGAAAAACAAAAACGATTAAATGAGCCCAAAAACTATTTATTTTTGCTCATTTCAAAAGAATAACGTATGAAAAAATGGATTTTCACTTAATTATTTTCCTATTTTTTCATTTTTGTCCTTTCGTAAAAGAGCCAAGTTCCCGATAAGGTGAAAGCACCCGGGAATATTTGAAAAGCGCGCTTTTCAGAAAGGAAAGGAAAGGAAAATGGAATCGTTTGAGCAGTTGGCTGAAAAATATTCACCCATGATTCACGCCATTATAAACAAACTGCACATTTATAAAAATAAACAGGAGTTTTATCAAGTCGGATTGATTGCCCTTTGGGAGGCGCAAAGAAATTTCCAGCCTGAAAAAGGAGCTTTTGCCAGCTACGCTTATTCATTCATTAAAGGAAGAATGCTGACCGAATTATCCAATTCCAGAAAGTGGGAAGAAGCGGCATCTACTTTATTAGTGGAAACAAATGCCGGATTTTCGGAATTTCCCGCAAATGATGAACCATTTGAAAAAGAAATCCTGCTATCGTATTGTAAAACACTCACGTCTAAACAAAAGTTTTGGGTCATCGCTTCTTTTTACGATGGATTGACAACAAAAGAAATCGCTCATAAAGCAAGTGTATCCGAAAGCGCGGTGAAAAAATGGAAGAAAGGTGCGTTGGAAAAACTAAAACAACAATTCAATCCCGAAACGAAAACGGAAATAAAGAATAGTAGAGGAAATCGATTTTAATAGTAAAGAACCAATCTATAGAAGGAAGTAGAATCGTGATCCTGCCGGACGAATCAGCTTTTTGGGTTGACCAAAACTCCATGGAACGGGGATCGCAGGCGACTGTCTCATGGAAAAAGCCGGCTTTTTAGGCCGGCCTCAGAGTGTAGACAAAAGGCATCCGAATGTGCGCTTTCGGATGCCTTTTGTCACTTTTATGCTTTCAAATGTTTGGAATAGACCCCTCCAGGGGTCTATTTTATGTTATTGCTGGACTTTTCCATGTCCAGCAAGCCATCTTTTTCAAATTCATTGCAGCAAAAGTTAGCATCGCCTGCATGGACAATTTTTTTAGACCTCTTAAGGTTGTCCAACGCATACCATGCTTTTCCTTTGCATCAGCAAAAACACGTTCAATGGTTTCTTTCCGTCTTGCATAAATGCTCTTATTCTCTTGTGTATGCCGAAGATGATCAGCTTCCTCTAAATAAAATTCCCATACATGTCGCTGAATCAGTTTTTTATGCTCCTTACTTTGGGTGCACTTCGAAAGGAATGGACAATCTTTACACTGGACTGGATCAGAAAAATATTGACGATAGCCTTCCTTCGTCGTAGTTGCATATTTTAACACTTGTCCTTGCGGACAAAGATAACAATCGTAGTATTCATCGTAAACATACTCATGTTTTTTGAAATAACCATCCTTTGTACGAGGGCGAGTATAAGGTAAAGCAGGGGTCATATCATTTTCAAATATGTATTGGGCAACGGCGGGAGTTTTATATCCAGCGTCAGCAGCAACTACAACCGGTTTTCCATGTTTTTCTATGACTTTTTCAAGAAGTGGCTCCAATACGGAACTGTCATGAATATTCCCTGGCGTTACAATAGCCCCCAAAACAAAGCCATTTCGATCCGCAGCAGCATGGAATGAGTAAGCAAACTGTTTTGTTCGCTCGTCTTTTACGTAGTAACCACTTTCCGGATCAGTGGTACTTTCTTTTATTTCTTTATATTCTTCTTTCCCAAATTTATCTGGAGGAAATGGCTTTTTTCCATGTGCTTCTCGATCAGCATTTATCTCATCTTGTAGACGTGCTTGATAGGCTTTCGTTTCTTTTCGAACCACTTTCTTCTCAAATTTATGCTTATTCGCACTCGCTTTGACATGAGTAGAATCAATAAAGACATGCTCACTGCTTATCAGCTTCTTATCTGCAGCTTCTTTCAAAATGCGATAGAATATCTGTTCAAATAAGTCTGTATCCTTAAAGCGTCGCTCGTAGTTTTTCCCAAACGTTGAAAAGTGAGGTACCTTATCATAAAAACCAAATCCAAGAAACCAACGGTAAGCCAGATTCGTTTCGATTTCCTCTATAGTTTTTCGCATGGAACGAATACCGAAGGTATATTGGATGAAAGCCATTTTAATCAATACAACTGGATCAATACTTGGTCGACCTCTTTCCGATGAATACATGTCTTGAACAAGCGAATAGATAAATGAAAAATCAATAGCAGCGTCGATTTTACGAACCAAATGATCTGCAGGTACAAGTTGGTCTAAAGCTATCATTTCTATTTGATCACGATTCATCTGTGTATTTTTTGTTAGCACTTCATCCACCTCAATTCATTACGGTATCTTAATTATACAAAAAAAGACTGTCGGCAAATCCGGTTTTTTCGGATTTGTCGACAGTCTGAAGCCGGCTTTTTAGGCCGGCCTTTTTTATTGTAGTTGTCCTACCCAAAATTCTTTCTGCGGCATATTGTGCATCCCTCTTGCGGTCACATGGGACACAACATAATACGCTCCTTTTTCGGCAAATCTTGTCTGGACCGAATAAATCCCGTCTTTCTCATGCTTACCCGTTAACATTTTGTGATTGGCTTGTCCTTTTTTCCAAATTTCAAACTTTACTTCATCCGCGTCATCCACCTTCTCTCGCCCTTGCGTCACCACCGCTTCCACTTTCACTTCTTGATTAGGCTGAATCGCCTTCGGCAAACGAATGGACACATCGAGAGGAATGGGAGTGCTGCTTGCTTCGCTCTTCTCCGTTTTTTCCTTGCCATTTCCCGAACATGCCGTGGCAACCAGCCCAAACGCAACTATAAAAATAAGAAGAAGCCGTTTTCTCATCTTATCCAATCCTTTCTCTTCCAAGCGGATGTTTTTATCGCTGGTAAACAAATCGGAAAATTCAGAATAAAAGAACGATAAGACACTTCCGCTTGTTGTTCCTTTAATCTTTCTCTAGTTATTGATTAAGAAAAAATTCCATTTCATTGCATCCACTAAATATTCGCTGTGAAATCTTTGAAAGGGATTTCCTTTTGGAACAAATTTTAGGAAAATTTTTCCACTTTGTCAAGAAAAGGGAATATCTTCCTTATTATTAAGCAAAAATCATAGCCTCTATCCCATAACAATCATCGTTTCATAGCTTTTTCTTTAAAATGGTGAAACCCTTAATCGCCAAAAAGTGCGACGACATATGCAATAAACCAACGTAATCAACAACCTAAAACTTCAAAAGAAATACAGCTTTTGAAACTCTCTCTTTCCTACTATATATTCGATAAAACTCGCTTCATCCCTGCCGCAATACGTGAATGCGGAGTTCTCCTTATCCCTCTACGTTCAGATAAAACAACCTTTTATGAATTGGTTAAATAAAATTTATTCTATCTTTATATCCCTCTGCGTTCAGATAAAACTTTATGATCCATTGCAAGAAACAGCAATAAAAGCATCTTTATATCCCTCTACGTTCAGATAAAACCTGTGGTCAATCAAAATACATCAAGCGTAGAATAAGACTTTATATCCCTCTGCGTTCAGATCAAATCAATCCTGATCCCGGTCTAATTTTTTAAAAAAGGAATGGCCGGGAGCGGATGGCAAATGATAAACGTTTTAAGCACCTGTTCCCAATCAAGAAAGTTTTTTTCACGTTTCGAATTTTATTTTGAAAAATCGTATCCTCTATTCCGGCATCATATCACTTTTCTGCCCATACAAGCAATTGACAATCTCGCTTTATCAACAACGAAACAAAAGAACGGCATAATTTCTTGAAATTTCCTAAACATATCCGTATCTCATGTCATGTTTTTGAATCGTTTCCCCGGAAAAGATTTGCATAAAAGCTCATCCCATTCCAATATATCTATAGATTCCTTCAAACACAAGATTTTTAAGGAAAAAGAACCAAATCCCCGTATGAATCCAGCGATAATAAGTCATACTGTTCAATAGCTTCTCCGGCCAGCATATATCCAACATCAATTTTATTCCAAACTCTTACACCTTGAATCATACGATACGTCCAATTCAGCTTATACGGATAATAAGTTTCATCTGTTATTATTTTCATCGGAACATAAGCATTGTATTTTAAAACAGGCTCATCCTCGCAATCTCTCAATTCGACAATCTCACAACGGTCGATTCGAACCAAATCTTCCCATCTTCCCAAGCTTAAATGAGTGGTGTTTGTTTTTATGTTTCGTTCAAGATCCAATAAGACCTCATCTTCTGCTTGAACATGAATCAGTAATTCAATGTCATAAAGCATATGTACATAAATCGGCATCGTGGTCACATCTGCCAAATTGAATTCGAATCCCAGCCCGTCAAAAATTAAAGCAAATTCCTTCGTACGATCATTCTTAAAAAAATAATGAGTTTGGTAATCCGTCACTAACGAATCATATTTTCCTTGAACGCTGATTTTCATCGGGATGAGAGAATTTGCCCCCATCACCGCATGAAGCATTCCTTTTACCGTTGAATAGGGAGGAAGAGGATACGTTTCTGATACTTTGAATGCAAATGGCTTCTTATAACAAGCTGTTTGCTGATATAGTTCTAAACGAAGAGCCTTCATTCATTGTTCACTCCATAGTAGGATCGAACCTCATTTTTCATGGCAGCAAAAAAGTCTTCGATGGAACCTGTTTGGCTGCTGTTCACTAAACCATTAAACTCTGTTTCATTTCCAAATACGCCCGAAACATATCCAATATAGGTTTGCTCTCGGATGGATTGACCGGTAAAAGTTGTTTCTAATACATCCTTTAATCCTTTAACATTCAGTATCCAATGATGAGCTTTGTTCTCTAGCTTGATCCTCCCCAAAAAAAATGGGTTAGCAACCGGATACAAGCCGCCTATGATAAAAAGAGGAGCTAAGCTTTCTTGACGGCCACGGATATTGCGGTTTAGTAATTTTATAATTTCCAGCAACTGCTCTACTCGATTGGAACGAGTTTCTGTACTCAGTTTTATCTCTCCATCGATCCCTACTCTGTCTAAGTCGATCGTCACCGTATAAGTGTAAAAACTTTCATGATGTTCAATGTTGGCAAGATTAGGATTTTCATGAATCCGCTCCGCAAGCCCCATATTATTGAGAAATTCCATATCGCTGCGGTATGGTTCAAGGGAGACGGCATGGGAAAGCCGGACAACGGCCGACCGTTTTTGAGAGGTTTTTCCCGTTTTTAAATAACCGAAAAAGTCCATTTCAACGGAATCGGCAATCGTCACATCTTCCCGAAATTGCAATGTTCCTTTTGTCTTATCAACCGTTTGAAGATTCCATTCAAACCACTCGTTTCCAAGACGGACAATATCGTAACGAATGCTTTGTCGTGAAGCAAAAGTCAGTACGTCTCCATTTCCTCTGTGAATCTTCTTTAATTCCGCAATGTTGGCAACCCCTTCTCCATAATTTAAAGAATTGGCTTGAAACACAACGGTAAAAGATAACGCTTTACCCACTTGTCACAGCTCCTTCGTTCTTAGTTTGTTCTTGTCCTATCAGGCCGGCGATAAAGGCACTTGAAATCGTTTCAAAATCCAGCCCTTCTTCTTTAAACGAATCTATAAAAACGGAAGATACATCAAGCCCGGAAGCCAAATAAACACGGAAAATCATCTCCATAAATCCTCTTATATTCCCCGCTTTCGCTTCATTAAGCAAACGATAGGCAATCCCGTCTATCTTTTTCTTCCCGCCGGCTCGATAACGCCTTCTCTCTTGTCCATCCATACGTTCTTTCATTAATACTTTTCGCAAATGACGACCGAGATCATAAACATCAGAGATCGTTTTATCATGATTCGTCATATTTTCTGCTCCTTTTTTTGCCTCGAGAATTCGTTTTCGTTCACGTACTGCAAAAAAAGCTCCCCTTGCATGATGAGGATTCTTAATGGCCATTCGTAAATAGGCAAAAATCGTTTCTTTCGGATCAATCCCTTTTAACACCGCTCTAAAAAAGGAATCTTTATGTTCACGGTAATAAAGAAAATCCAGTGATTTTCCATGTTCCGCAACATATTGGGCAAGATAGGCCGGTATGTGATAACAATCCAGCAGCGTTTTTTTCATTTGATAATTGGAATACACTTCAAGAAACAAATAAGAGTTTTTGATTTTTTTCGCTTTATCCGTCGATTCTCGTAAAAGACCAACAATGGCTTCCGCAAAACTTAAACCTTCTCCTCGAAGCTTTTGATAAGCATGATTTTCTTTAATCACTTCAGCAAAATGTTTTTGCGAAAGAATCATTCCCGCGTAGTGAAGAGTTTCACTAGCTTGTCCATTTCCCAGCCTTCTTGAATAGAACGCCATGCCAAAAGGAGCCATAAACAGGATTAACCTTGCTACAGCACTGATTGGAACCGGCAGATTCTGATCAAAATTCCAGTTGAAATTTACTGCTTTCTTTTTCGAAAATGCTAGAGGCGAAAAAATCATTTCCTCATAAGATTGAGTCGCGATCAATCCTTCTATAAAAGAACAAGGCAAAATTTCATGGCGAAGATAGCTGATGACCTGATCTTTATTTGCCCACTTCTTGATTGTCTTCAACAAATTTTTAAAAGGTTTATAGTCTTTATGTTCTTCAAGAAAAGCAACAATCTCTTGAATGTTCGCCGCCGAATCGAGTTTCTCAGCGAACATCAACTCCAATTTTGCCGGTTGAATAAAATCGGCTTCCATTTGTCGAATATGATCTTCTGTACTTTTAGAATTAAAAACCGGTTGAAGAATGGAGGTTTGTCCATAGAAAGGATTTAAAATGACAGCCTTTACATAATTTAACGTTAGCTTTTCATTAATAAACGGAGTAGAAGCGATTTCTCTGTACTGTTCTATGTATTCTCGAATAAAGGGAGCTTCCTCGGGCTCTTTGATATCTTTTAATCTTTCCAATAATTCCTTTAATCTCTTGCATTCCTCCGTATCAGAGAAATATTTTTCTATTTTTTTATATTGATTGTTCATGTTTTTTCGAACTTCTGCCGCGAACTCCTCTGCCCGTTCCGGTTGTTTGTTTGCTTGGTCGGCATACCACATCATTTTTTTTGACTTCACGTTTTACAACACTGAACTGATCAATCAAACCTCGAATAAATTTTTCAGCAAGCGAGTCAAGAATGTCATCCTTTAACAGAATGCCTGTTGCTGTTCTTGGCAATTCTTCTTCCGAATAAAGCTTAGCCAAACCTATACAACCGGCAGCCATCGGCCACTGCTCTCCATCTACTTGGATCTCCATTCTTACACCTTCTCATACTCGTATTCCACTAAACCAAAATAGGTCGTTCTTTTGCCGATCCCCAATTGGTACAGCAGCTGCAAGTCTTGAGGACTTCCTTCCAACATGAACAATCCCCGGTATGTAGTGAAATAAAGAAAGGAATTTTTTTCTAAATGTCGATTTCTTTCTTTAATCACCATTTTTTTCATATGTATAGGCGAAATATGGATCGGTTCATAAAGATCTCTTCCCGCAAATTGATAAATTTGCAAATTAGCATAATAATTTAGTTCTTTTTCATAAAGAGGATCTGTCGGCGCCAATGGTCTTCCATTTTTATCTTCAATTAAAATAGGGGAGCATGTCCGAAAGACGACCTTACGACTTGTAATGACAGGTTCTTTTAATAATTGAAAGTTCAATTGACGCCACAATTCACCATTCACCGAATATTCCTTTAATTTTCGAAGACCGTTAAAAGCGTGAACGGCAAACTCCATATCAGGACTGCTGATGGTGATGGTGATTCGATCAAGGGTAATCGTGGTGTCACCCAATGTAAAATTGTGCAAATATGTAGAAAACGAAAATGGTTTTATCCTCTTTTCGAACTGCAAAAAAAGCTTGTTGTAATAGGGCTTATTTACCGTGCGCACGGCTTCTTTGATTAAACTGTACACCCTCATTCGGTAAGCTTTTTCAAGTTTGTTGACTTGATAGCTGACAGAAAATCGCATATGACACCTCCATTTTTTACTATTTCAAACTTTTAAATAAAAATTAGCACTTTGTACCTAGTATTTCAATCCTTTATTCCCAATATTTGAATTTATTTTTTATATAAAAATAACTCTTTTGTGAAACATTGGTACATAAATCCTACAGGAATTTTGAAACGATAATATAAACTAAATGTCAATATCATTTCAATCAAAGGATTGACTGGGATATATACCAATCCATTTGGTGAACTTATTATGGTGAAAAAATATGTTCTGCCACACGTGACCCGTACGCAGAATCACGCGTTGTTTCCGTTCTTTCCACCGTTCACTTTGAAACAATCGAGTAGGAGGGGGTGATTAACCCCCGTCCTCTCACACCACCGTACGTACGGTTCCGTATACGGCGGTTCAATCAAGATAAATGACGCAAGAATTCATAACGTTTCTGTAGACTTTTAAGCCCTTGGTTACTCCAATAGGAGTTTCCAAGGGTTCTGTGTAATATGGGACTTTTTGAGATTCGCCAATAACCTTTACGACTGTTCCCCCATTCATAAGCTTTCCATTCAGGAACTCCTAGTTTTATGAGGTTGCGTATCCTGGTCTTTGAGGTTTTCCAGTTTTTCCATAAACACATCCGGAGTCTTCGTCGAATCCAGCCATCCAAATCTTCAAAGATACTCTTTGTGTCTGCTAATGCAAAATATCCACACCATCCAAGTAGATATTGGTTAAGTTTCTTAATCCGATATTCCATTGGGTATGGTATTTTTCTTGACGTGATTTCTCGCACCTTTTTCTTCATTCGTTTTAGACTTTGCTTGGCAATCCGAACTTTTGGCTCTTTTGAAGGTGTAAAACTAAATCCTAGAAACTTTCGTTTCCATGGTCGGTCAACCGCAGATTTCTTCTCGTTGACTTTTAGACGAAGTTTTCCCTCAATAAATCGTTTGACACTAGCCATGGTTCTTTCACCAGCCCGTTTTGACTTCACGTAAATATTACAGTCATCGGCATAACGAACAAATTTATGCCCTCTTTTCTCTAATTCTTTGTCTAGTTCATCTAGTACAATATTCGAAAGTAAAGGGCTTAGGGGGCCACCTTGCGGCGTCCCTTCTTCTGTCCTAGATATCACACCATTAATCATGATACCAGCTTGTAGATATTTGCGGATTAGCTTCAATAGTGGCTTTTCTTTAATAGTCTTGGCTAATGTACTCATCAGCCTGTCATGATTCACTCGATCGAAGAACTTTTCTAAATCCATGTCTACTACCCATCTATAACCATCTCTGATATAGCCTTTTGCTTTCCTAACTGCGTCATGAGCACTTCGATTTGAACGAAACCCATAACTATGTTCGGAGAACATAGGGTCATATATCCTCGATAATACTTGGGCAATTGCTTGTTGAATCAAACGGTCTGTTACGGTTGGAATACCTAGTAACCGAACACCGCCATCAGGTTTCGGGATTTCGACTCTTCGAACAGGCATTGGTTCATAGGTACCCTTGAGAATTGCCTCTTTAATGGATATCCAGTTTTCGACTATGTGCTGACGGAGGTTTTGTACGGGCATCATATCTACTCCATGGCTACCTTTGTTCTTTTCTACTCTTTGTAAAGCTAAAAGCATATTCTCCCGTGACAGGATTTGATTCAAAAGCATTGTTATTCTTCCTTCCGTGAATAGCTGTTCTCTTTATGCCAGTGGTCACTCCACCCTCCAAGAGGTCTCCCACGGGATTCACCGCTTCCTCCCTCAAGTGAGGTACTACGTTTTCTGTGTTCATCATGACTCACTGAATACCAAGGGCTATTCTCTCTTAATTGTTCGGTCCTTCTTAGTTGTTCTAGACCAACTAATACTATGACCTCTGCTGACTTCTGACGGTTCAGCTACTTATCACTAAGTAGGTTATGAAGAGTACTTCACATATCCGCCAGACCTCCCCGGGTAAGTACATGCACTTTCACACCATCTATCCGCCTCATTTACTCGATATGACCTTCGACAGAAAGAGCTTTGTTTTGTTATGCAAACTCACTCAATCATACCTAGCCTTATATGAGGTTCGTGTTCCTCGGACCGGTGTTTTGCCTCCAGCTTCCTTCAGATTCCGCGTCACCACGGACACCCTTGCGTTAAGCTAACTGCTACTTCTGCCTTCGCAGCTCGGGACTTTCACCCTATAGATTACACCCATGCCGGGCGCACACAAAAAAGACGGAGAAAGTGTTCCCTTCTCCGTCTTTTTCATGATCGGTTTATTTGCTGTTGGAAATGATCGCGCCATTGGTCTTTATGACATTTTGATACCAGTAAAAACTTTTCTTTTTGATGCGGCGTAAATCTTTTAAATCAAACTCATCGCGGTTGACATAAATGAAGCCATAGCGTTTGTTGATTCCTTGGTGAGTGCTGACCAAGTCTATGGCGGACCAAGGCGAGTAGCCAAACAATTCTACTCCGTCCGTAATAGCCAACTGACATTGTTCCAAATGTTTGGCCAAGTAGTCTATGCGGTAATCGTCATTTATGACATCGCCATCCTCCAGTTTATCGTAAGCTCCTAATCCGTTTTCCGTCACGATCAACGGTAAATGATAGCGATCGTACAATTCGCGCAAAGTAATTCTGAAACCTATCGGATCGACTTCCCAGCCAAATTCTGTTGTTGTCAAGTATGGATTGGAACATCCTTGATAAACGCCCGGTTCACCAATGACAATGTGCTCGTCTCCGGTGCTGTGCGCCTCTTTTTCCTCTTCGCTTGCTTTGACCGTAATCGAATTATAATAATTAAACGCAATAAAATCCGGATTGGCGCCAGCTAAAATGTCCATATCCTCCGCTTCCATATGAGGAGTATAGCCTTTTTCTTCCATGTATCCCCAGACTGTGCTGTTGTAGCGTCCGAATACCGCCGCATCCAAATAAAGCCAGTTGCGGATCGAATTGAAAGTTTGAGCCGCCAGCACATCTTCCGGTTTGGAAGACGCCGGATAGACATAAGCGATATTAGGAGCCGGCCCGATCTTTGCATTCGGGAGCATTTCATGACAAAGCTTCATCGCTTTTGCTTGGGCCAAAAGCATATGATGATTTTGCTGGTACAGCATTTTTCTTGGATCTTCTATACCGGGATCCGTCGTTCCGATGGCTGAGCCGTGAAGAATCATCGTGTTTTGCTCATTGATCGTCAGCCAATACTTCACACGATCGCCGAACTCTCTGAATAAGGTTCTGGCATACCTCTCAAAAGCGTCAATCGTCTCTCGATTGGACCATCCGCCTTTTTCCTCCAAAGCGTACGGCAAATCGAAGTGATACATCGTCACAATCGGCTCAATCCCATGTGCGATCAGTTCGTTAATCAGATGATTGTAAAATTCAATTCCTTTTCGGTTGACTTCCCCGGTTCCATTAGGATAAATCCGAGTCCAAGCGATGGAAAAACGATAGGCTTTCAATCCAAGCTCCGCCAGTAAAGCGATATCTTCCTTATAACGATGATAATGGTCGCTGGCTACTTTGAAATCCGCTGTCCCTTCCGGATGGAGAGCTTTGTCAATGACGGACGGTCCTTTGCCGTCTTCATTCCATGCTCCTTCAAATTGATAGGCAGATGTAGAAGCGCCCCATAAAAAATCTTTTGGAAAAGGTTTTAACGTTTTATGGTCCATATCATGTTCCTCCAAAATTGAAGTTTTTTATCGCGAGAAAAAGGAACGCCGCTTTTTATACTATATACTCTGAATCCTTTATTCTTCCCATATTCATGATACACCAACAACGGAATGTTAAATTTGTCAAAATTGGCTCTAATTACTCTAACTGCGTAAATAGTCTGAGGCTAAGTTAACGTACAGTTATTCCACTTACTTCCAAAACAAAATGGTTGATCCGTCCATGTATCTAGTCAATCATTGTTTAACGATTCGTGAAACCGCTTACTTATTAAGGCACAAAAATAGACCTAAGGCATAAGTTTCACCGAACCAAAACGATTGCATACGAAATTTATTATATCCATCCATTAACGAACAAAACTCCCCGCCGGCCAGTATATCAATAAAAGATTCCTTATAGGTAAGATTTAAACGTATATTAACGAGCTTAAATATTATGATCGGGAGAAGTTTCAATTCCTAATAGTTAAGATTTAAACATAACCGTAGCAAATTTTGCGGAAAGTCAAAAATGTTTCAATTCCTTATAGGTAAGATTTAAACCTGGCTTCAAATTCTGTTGAGCTCAAGTTAGTTCTGGTTTCAATTCCTTATAGGTAAGATTTAAACTGCTGAAGTCAATGCTAATGACATCCGCAATACAATGTTTCAATTCCTTATAGGTAAGATTTAAACGCGTATTGCATTGGTAATGACACCGTTGTTCTCAAGTTTCAATTCCTTATAGGTAAGATTTAAACCCCAAACATGATTGAATTTAAGGGAATTTTAGCAAACGGTGTTTTTTAAAAACAACTTTTTTAGTTGGAGCAAATAATCAAAATTTCTTTAGTTTTCTTTCTTTTTCTTTCATTTTCTCGGTTTTTCTTACATATGAAAAATGTCGTCGATCTCCGGGGTTTTTTACCTCTTAAAAGGTCGACGACAATGTAAAGGTTCTATACTTTTTTGAATCCCGTTTCTTCTAGATATTTTTGAGTTTGAAGGAGTAAAAAATAACCGAACTTTCGTAAGGTTCTAGTAAAAGTTCCCATTCTTTTTTCAACCTTTGTATAGTCAGCCTGTGAAAATTCTCCTTCCAACACTTAGTTTTGAATCCAGTTCATGTGCTGTCTGCAAATTTTCAACGCCTTTTCCGCTCTATTTACTGTTTCAAAAACTCGTCGGTCTGTAGCAGGTTGAAGAAGGATTGGGGTTGAGTATGCCCCATTTTAGCTGACTCATTGTCAAAACTCTGTTTGAATCAAATCAATGATGAAGAGGTAAAAAATCAGTTCATTTCAGCCATTTCCTACACGGATTATTTTAAAGCTTCACATATACTGCCATAGGGCATATAATCCATAAAATAATTTCACCATGAGAAAAGAACTCTCTTGCTTTCTTTACTTAATTTTTACATTAGGCAATACTTCTTTAAAGACTCTAATAACTTCGTTGACTTCTTCATAGCTGATCGTTAAAGGAGGCTCTATACGAATGGTTTTGGAATTCACAAGGGTTCCGGCCACAAGAATGCCTTTGTCGAACATTGCTTTAGACACTTCATATCCGACTTCGTCTTTATGGAATTCAATACCGATCATTAATCCGATTCCACGAATTTCAAGAACTTTATCTTCATGACCTTTCGCCGCATCTTTTAGACCTTGCAAGAAATACTTACCGACTTCGGCTGCGCGTTTAGGTAATTTTTCTTCTAACAAAATATCTATGGTCGCAATGGCCGCCGCACATGCAAGCGGATTCCCGCCAAATGTAGTTGTATGCATAAACGGATTTGGAAACCAGCTTTTGAATACTTTTTCTTTAGCCACAACTGCTCCTGCCGGCATAACCCCGCCGCCAAAAGCTTTTGCAAGGCAAAGAATGTCCGGTACAACATCATATAATTCAGCAGCAAACATTTTCCCGGTGCGTCCCATTCCTGTTTGTACTTCATCGAAAATGAGCAATGCACCGTATTGATCACATAGTTCTCTTACTTGTTTTAAGTAGCCTTCAGGAGGAAGAATGATCCCTCCTTCCCCTTGAATCGGTTCTAAAATGACGGCTGCTACGTCTTCTCCTACTAAGTGACAAGTTTCAAATGTTTTTCTCATCATGTCAATATCGCCAAACGGCACATGACGGAATCCCGGGATTAATGGTAAAAATGGCTTTCGAAACACGCCTTTGGCGGTACCTGACAATGAACCAAGACTCTTTCCATGGAACGCCCGCGTTGTTGATATAAAAGTCGAGCGCTCACTATACATTTTTGCAAGTTTTAACGCAGCCTCTACACTTTCTGTTCCGCTGTTTGTAAAAAATGAGTATTTTAAGTCTCCGGGCGTTATGTCAGCTAAGATTTTCGCAAGCACCGCGCGAAGCGGATCAAGTAAATCCTGACTGTGAAGAGCTTGACGCTTTAGTTGATCGGTAACCGCTTTGATCACTTTCGGATTTCGGTGTCCAACATTGTAAATCCCAAATCCTCCTAAACAATCAATATATTTCTTCCCGTTTACATCTTTAAAACAGTTTCCTTCATCCGTCCATTCAACGGCCGCAAACTGTCCACCTTGTGTAACCGTTTTGCGGTATTCCAGAAATCCCGGATTAACATGTTCACGAAAGTTATCTACTGTTTGTTTTGTAATCCACTTGGCTTCTTCGCCCGTCACCTCGTCTTTTTCGATAAGCTCCAGTACTTTTTTAATGTATTCCCTTACAGGCACTTCTTTCTGCAATGTTTGATTGTTTTCGATTTCTAGACTCATATTATCTCCCCTTTTTAGGTTTTGTTTTACTTATTTAGAAAACCAGCCAATGGGTTCAACTTGTAAATTAATGTTGATTTGTTTAATTTCCTGGAATTCTTCCAGTCCGTATGTCCCGAGTCCACGTCCGATTCCACTTTGTTTATAGCCGCCCCACGGAGCTTCATTATAAGTGGGGTGATACGTATTGATCCACGTAATGCCTGCTCGGAGCTTTTTAATAACCCGTAATGCTTTTGCACCGTCAACAGTGAACACCCCTCCTGCAAGTCCGTAATCTGTATGGTTTGCAAGTTGAATCGCTTCTCGCTCGTCTTTGAATTTTTGAATAACAACAACCGGGCCGAAAATTTCTTCCTGTACGATCCGCATATCGGGTTTTACATCGATAAATACGGTTGGCTCAACAAAAAACCCTTTATTTAAACCATTCTTTGTGATACGGTTTCCGCCACAAACGAGACGAGCCCCTTCTTTTTTTCCAATCTCGATATATTTCAGAACTTTTTCCATATGTTCTTTGCTGACAAGCGGTCCCATTTCAGAAGCAGGATCATCCCCGGGACCCACGTTGATTTGTTTTGCTCGTTCGACAAATCTTTCAACAAATTTTTCATAAATGCTTTCCTCAACTAATATGCGTGAACCTGCAGAACATACTTGCCCTGCTCCGGAATAAATTCCAAATAAGGCATAATCAACCGCCGTTTCAAAATCCGCATCTGCAAAAATAATGTTTGGCGATTTTCCGCCTAATTCCAGAGAGATTTTCTTCACATTTCCGGCTGCTGCCTTCATGATGTGTTTCCCGGTTTTCGTGCCGCCCGTGAAGGACACAAGGTCGACATCATGACTTTCTGCAATTTCGTTGCCAACGACAGGGCCTGCCCCCAACACCAAGTTGGCAACGCCTTTAGGCAGCTCAATTTCCTCCAAGATTTCAAACAACTTTGTTGGAGTTACGGGTGTCACTTCAGACGGTTTGAAAACGATCGTATTGCCCGCCGCTAATGCCGGAGCGATTTTCCAAACACTCATTAAGAGAGGATAATTCCATGGAACAATCAAACCGCATACACCGATCGGCTCACGTACAACCATCGCTTGCACTGGGTCTGCCACATGATACGTTTGTCCGTCCGGCTTAGTGATCAACCCTGCATAGTAACGGAAGCAAGCTGCTGCATCCCCCACGTCAAAACGTGCTTCTCGAAGCGTTTTACCATTGTCCGTTGTTTCAAGATGGACAAGCTCATCGGAATACTCATCAATTTTATCCGCGATCTTAAATAAATAGGATGCTCGTTCAGATGCAGGCATTTCAGACCAAATGCCGCTTTCAAAAGTTTCTTTCGCCACCTTGATTGCTTCTTTAGTGTCTTCCACTGTCCCTTCGGCTGCCTCGGCAAAAATTTCACCATTTGCCGGATTTATGATTTTTCTCTTTTGCTTATTCCGCGAATCTCTCCACTCTCCATTGATATACATTTTTAAATCAAGCATCATCATTCCTCCTCGTCTTAAATGTATGCAAAACTTATGCCAACAATAGCCAGACGACCGTTATACGTGTAAAAGAGTATTCCAATTAAATACAATTCATGAAATTATGCAATTTTGCATAGGATTAGCAACGTGTGCATACTTTCGCAGGCCCAACCATAAAACAGATACCGGGTACTTGGTATCTGTCGTCACATTTGCAATTCGTCCATTTCCATTTGAGGTGGTGCTGAACGGAAAAATTTTGTGATGTATAGTAGATAGCAGAATCCAATGGCGGCCCAAACCAGACCCATAATGAACGAACTTGATTCTAAATTTACCCATAAGACGGCAACCGACGCTGCTCCTATCAAGGGTGAAACAAGATAAGTCATAAAACCTTTAAGTGTGTTATGTTTCTTTTCACGGATAACAAAATGACTGATCACACTTAAGTTAACGAACGTAAAAGCGATTAATGCTCCAAAATTAATAAGAGAAGTCGCTGTCACCAAGTCAAAGAAAATAGCTGACAAGGAAATAATTCCCACTAATACAACGTTAAAAGCAGGTGTTTTCCAACGCGGATGGATATATCCAAACCATTTAGACGGAAACACATTGTCTCTGCCCATTACATACAAAAGACGGGAAACGCTGGCGTGGGAGGCGAGGCCTGAGGCAAGGGTATTGACAAATGTTATGACTAAAAAAACAGACTGAAAGAGTTTTCCGCCGACATATAGAGCAATTTCCGGCAACGCTTGTCCGGGATGTTTGAACCGTGAAATATCAGGAAAAAACAATTGGATAAAGAACGATGTTGTTATAAATATGATCCCTCCGATCAAAGCAGTAAGGAAGATGGCACGCGGGATCGTTTTGGAGGCATTTTGTGTTTCTTCCGAAAGTGTTGTCACCGCGTCAAATCCTAAAAATGAAAAACAAAGGACAGTCGCTCCTTCTACCAATGCTGTGAATTTCATATCTTCAGTAAAAAATGGCTGTATGGCTAATACTTTTCCAGCACCTTCCCCTTGATGAAGCCCTTTGATCACCAATATGATAAATACGATCATGATCGCAATTTGAATCATTACTAATATCGTATTGAAATTAGCCAGCACATTTACACTCCGTAAGTTAAGAAAAGTTACAATTCCAACAAAACCGACAACCAAAATCCAAGACGGTACCTCAGGAAATAGAGCGGAAAGGTAAATCTTGGCCAATAATGCGTTCACCATCGGCAAGAATAGGTAGTCGAGCAAGGAAGACCATCCGACAAGAAAACCAATATGAGGACTAATCGTTTTTTGTGTATACGTATAAGCTGACCCTGCTTGGGGAAAAACTTTCACCAGCTTTCCGTAGCTCGCCGCTGTAAATAACATTACAGCCAAAGCTACTATATATGCCGTGGGGACATGTCCGTCCGTTATACCGGATACGATACCAAATGTATCAAATACAACCATTGGGGTCATATACGCCAACCCCATCATTACAACTTGCCACAACTTTAAAGTACGCTTTAACCGTGCATCATTCTCCATGTATCATTCCTCCCTTATTGTTTTCAAAATAAATGGCTAGCGACAATGTTTCGATACAAACAACCTGTTAATAAAGAATACCTTTTTATTCTGAAAATTCCGATTACATAAGATATCATGCAATATTCGTGCCAACAATTAAAAATTCATTCATTGCTCCATACTGCCTTACGTGAAAAAGATCTGAAAAAATGAATAGCTTTTTTTGATTCCAATCATTTATTTCTGCATACTTTATTCAGCTTTTAATACTTAATCAAATGAACATAAAAAAACGGAGTACCTTACTACCCCGTTTTACACCGACCATTTATAATGCGGATTATTGTTTAAGGATGTTTAAGGAATTGTATGGATTCATCTGGAATAGGAGGAAGAAAACCGTTCCTGCACTTCTTTTTTGATGTTAATTTTGAGCCTTGCGTTTTTCTTTTAAAGCTACAATACTTGCAAAATCATGTACAAGCGTTGCTGCTAAAAGTGCAGTGATTTGGGTTGGATCGTACGCAGGAATTAATTCTACGAGATCAAATCCTACATAGTTAAAATCTGTAAGTGAACGAACGATTTCAAGGGTCTCACGGCTGCTAAAACCACCTACTTCGAGTGTCCCCGTTCCCGGCGCAAACGAAGGATCCACAAAGTCAATATCAAAGCTTAAAAAACAAGGAGTATCCCCGATGGTCTCTTTCATCTCTTGAACGAGATCGTTTACACCGCGTTTAGCCAACTCCTGGGTTGTAATCACGTTGTATCCAAGTTCAAGGCTGGCACCTATGTCTCCTGGATGATTCAGTGTGCCGCGAATGCCAATTTGAAATACTTTATCCGGTATTAGTAGTCCCTCTTCATGTGCACGCATAAACGGCGAGCCATGCCAATATTTCTCTTCATAATACGTATCCCATGTATCTGTGTGAGAATCAAAATGTATCAAGGCAACAGGTCCATGTATTTTAGCCGCTCCACGCAAATTTGCGAGAGTAATGGAATGATCTCCTCCCAATCCAATCGGAACGATTCCCTTTTTCATAAGATCTAATACGGCATTTTCCATGAGTTCATAACTTTTATGAATATTTTGTTGAATCACCGGTACATCACCAATATCAATGCCGTTCGTATCTTCGAAAGGATATACTTTATGGATGGGATGGTAAGGAAACAATGTCATGGATGCTTGGCGAATTGCCTGAGGAGCAAACCTTGCTCCAACACGGAAGGATGCAGCCGTATCAAACGGCATTCCTAAAATAGCGAGCTTCGCATTCTCACGATAAGCGGGTAACCGCATAAACGAGCCCGTCGAGCAAAACTCAGGTTTTACATCCGGTGTAAGTGGATATTGCATCTGTTTTCATTCCTCCATTAATTGTAGTTATACCAAAATTTATGCAATTTCCATGCCAAGCATTGAGATTCCTAATTTCATATGAAACTTACTTGTATGATGCGAACCTTTTTATCAAAGTTAACCGCCCAATACTTGTGAAAAATTTTTGATTTCACACTACGGACATATGCATTTCTATCGCAGAAATGTTTTTGAATGAAAAAGTTATGCAAAAATGCATAACTTCACAACACTTGCATGATTTTTGCTTCCTTTCGCTTAAAAACTGCTGTTCAATCATAAGTGACTAGCTTTTTTCTAAATTTGAACAACTTGTCGCAACCTTCTTCTTTTGGAAGATTAATACCATGCTATACTTTCGTTTTTCATTTTCTTTTTATTAATAAATTTCTGATATTTACGGCTAACGGAAGATTGACTGATGCCAAGCGCTTTGGCAGCTCTCGTCGTCGTTTTATATTGTTTCATTGCCAATAATATTAGCTGTTCTTCAACATAATCCAGAGCCTCTTGAAGTGGGAGAACCTTAGAAATGATCAGCTTTGATTTGTTGAATTCATTGCCAAGCGATAAAAACTTGCTGACAAATTGAGCATTGATCGTTTCGTCATCGGCGGAAACAACCAACCGTTCAATCATATTTTGTAATTCCCGTATATTTCCGGGCCATGAATACGCTTCTAACAAATTTAGCGCATCAGGTGTCAAATGATAGTTTTTATGATATCTTTCATTTAATTGCTGCAAAAAGTGAAATGCCAGTAACGGGATGTCTTCAGGTCTTTCACGCAGCGGAGGTACGTGAATCGGAATGACATTTAAACGATAAAACAAATCCTCTCGAAACGTCCCTTCTTCAACCATTTTTTCCAACCGCTTATTTGTAGCTGCGACAATTTGCACATTGATTTTGATCGGAGCAGTGCTTCCAATCGGGACGACCTCTTGCTCCTGAAGAACTCTCAATAATTTCACTTGCAGGTGCATCGGCAGTTCACCGATTTCATCTAAAAACAAGATTCCTCCATCGGCTTGTACAAAATACCCTTTTTTGCCATTTTTATCGGCCCCTGTAAATGATCCTTTTGTATATCCAAATAATTCGCTTTCAAGCAAGTTTTCAGGGATTGCACCGCAATTCAGTTTTAAAAATGGCTTGTCCGAACGGCTTCCTAACTGATGAATCGCCTGCGCAATGACTTCTTTTCCTACTCCTGACTCTCCGTATATCAACACGGTCGATGAAAAATGAGCGACCTTTTTTACATGGTTCATAATTTTTTCCATTTTCGGACTGCAATAAATCAATTTTTTGAAAAATCGATCTTTGCTTTTGATGCTGTCCAATTCTCGTTTGTATTGGTCTGATATTTTTTTCATCTCGCGTAATTCTGATTTAAGTCTAGTGGTTTCCGTAATATCCCTTGAAGCAATGATAATCCTGGAAATTTCCCCGTCATCATTGAAAACCGGGTTGCCAACCGCAAGTATTTTCTTTCCGTTCTTTGTCTCTTGAACAACCGATACTTTTTTCTTTTGTTCCATTACAAGCCTGGTTACCGACGGGCTGAACAAACCTGTATTTTCCAACTCCAATAGACTTTTACCTAAAAGTTCTTTTAGATCCACATTCCAAAATTCCGAAATGACATTATCGCTGTAGCGAATGAGTTCTCCTTTATGATTGACAACAAGTATCTCGTCATAAATGGTGGACAAAATGGCATTTAAATCTTTATTCAAATTTTTGATGTCTTCAATTTCCATGGCCATTTCCTCAACCATCGGCAAATCTTGAACAATAATGACCATTCCGTCTACTTCATTGTTAAAATGAATAATCGGACTGTAGTCAACCAGCACGCTCATCTCCTCTGAAATGTGCAACTGGTTTAACACAGTTTCACCTGTAGCAAAAACGTTTTCGATATGTTTTCCGTTGAAAATATTCTCTGCTGGTACATTGAGCACTTTATCCGGAGTTGCCCGAATCATCTTTAATGCCGACTCATTATAATTGACGATTCTTTTTTCACGATCAACAATAAATATCCCTCTTGGAATGGATGTCAAGATGACCTTTAGCAAATCAACGCTTTTCGTTTCTTGTTTAAATAATTCCGCTAAAACATCTTCTCTTCTGATATAGCCAATCGGTTCACCTTTGTCGTTTTGTACAAGCGCGATGGATTCGCCGATAATTTGGAAGAGTACGGGCAGTGAAATGGTTTGACTCAATTTGCACACACTGGTTAGCAAGACGGCACGAGATAGCATGGCATCTGTTGTGATGACCTCATTATGTCCCCCGTCCAACAAAAAGTCGTTAACATATATATAAGCAAATAATTGATTCTTCTTTTTTAGAAAAAGGAACGGTTCTTGACAGTTTCTAATGATGTCGAACCAATCTTCTACATGATTATCGATTGAAACGGAAACGATAGGTTTAATCTTTTTGTCAGAAAGCGAGAACATGTCGCTCATCCCCTCTTGAACATTCTAAAATGATGGTGTCCTCTATTGGCTAAGCAGTTTTATTAATTAGAATGTCAGTTTTATAACTCCACTATTTTATTACTTATTTACACCATGAGAATATACGGAAAACCTTCTCTGAATTATTTTCTTAATTTTCTAAACTTAAATTCATTTTAATTTGTTTGCGTTTAATTAGTCAATCTTTTGTGTTATATTATATTACACAAAAAAACCGGTTAAACGTTAAGATCTGTTAAAAAGCGATTTATCTTGGCAAAAAGATTTCTATTCAGACATATTTTCTGACAAACAAAATAAGAATAATCATTTTTCTTTATCTATAATGTCAATTTATATACCATTATGACGCCTATAATGAACAGAAAGAAGACAAGCCTGAAATCCATAATGGTACAAAAATCTGATTTTTGTTTTTGGTTTATGGGAACGATCGGTAATGCGGAAAGAAGTAAACATGCAGCCTTGATAAGAAAAACGGAAAGGGTGTTTTATAAATTATCTCTCCATGATGAATTTAGCGAAAATATTCTATGGTAATTGAATGATCGAGAAGCGAATCCTTCCAAGAATCACACGAAAGACGTTCTTTATCAAATAAATAAATGAGGAGGTACGAACAGGGGTGAAATAGGCAGCCGGAGGTGAACCGGTCATGAATGGGCCTTTTAATGAATTAAGGAGAGAATAAAATCTCCTTATCTTTTAAGCTACAACTTTTCGACAATCTAAAAGAATGGCGTCTTCGTTATCCGGTACAAATAACAAACCTCAGAGTTTGCCTTCTGTACCGAACGTACACCGAAACAAAACCGTTGCTCGCCTCATCCAATGTGATCCTTATGCAAGAATCTCTTCAATTTTTTCAATGACTTCATCAGAAAGTTGAACATCCACAGCTTTTACGTTTTCCTCTACTTGCTCTGGTTTGCTTGCTTCAATTAATGCGCTCGCCACGTTCGATTGACGTAAAACCCAAGCAAAAGCTAATTGTGAAAGTTGTTTCAATTCCTTATATGAAAGATCTAAACTAATTGTAGCTGGTATTCTCCCTACCATGTATGTGATGTTTCAATTCCTTATAGGTAAGATCTAACCCCCAAAAATATTGCGTTGAAACCGGGTGATTTACTTAAACTAAATTTAATCCAATAAAGCAACAACTTGATTCAGCTTTTCCAAAGCGTTTGGAGTAATTTTCAGTGTCGAAGTTGGTTCTCCTGTTCCGCCATAAATAAATGGGTAACGAAAAATATTTCTATCTAAAATACAAGGCATTGAAAGGCCTACTAAAGGAACACTGCCAACAGTGTATCCAGTTATTTGCTTGATTTCTTTTGGTTTTGCCAATTTTAGTTGATTACATCCCAGAATTTCTGAGACTTCTTCTAAATTTACACGCCGACGACCTCCAGAAATAATCATCGCAAAATAACCTTTTTCATACTTAAGAATCAATGTTGGTGCTGTTTGACCTATTTCAATTCCAAAATATGCAGCGCCTTCCTGTGCTGTACGGATTGGATTTTCGTGATACATAATTTCAAATTGAACTTCATTTTCTTGCAAAAAAGTTATTAACTCAACTTTCGCACACAGAAATATGGAGACAGTCCTTGATATAACGAGGTAAAGAAGTAATCCAATTGGACAGTTGACACTGAAAAATGTCCATACTCAAATAAACCTTAGCTTCAGCCAAAGTTTGGAAAAGAGAAATCAATTGTAGTAAAGCCGTTTTAAAGTCCATCTCCTTTACTTCGTCACATAGAAACAAGAATAAGTTGCCCATGGTCTTCGGATCCTCTTCTTTCCGAAGTTGCCAAGCAATCAAGATATACCGAGTGAAGACAATGGTAGTATGGCTAATCATCATGTCATAGGAACGACCTTGAAACTCTTTGGCTAAATGTAAAAACGATTTACTGAATTTAAAAAAGGTTTCAATGTCCCAACGCATCCCATAGATTCGAACGATTTCTTCATTAGACAGCGTGGTATCTGTACTCAAAATGGCTAGCCATTCACTTTGGTTGTTTCGATTCCGCACAAACACGATTTTCACTGGTAAACCCGTATGAAGGGTTGCGTGAATCGAGCCGAGTGTTTCTTTTTTGCCAATGTCTCGTTTCGCTTTTCGATACAGTTGTTCCAAGGTTAAACGTTCTCCGTTGAAAAGATACCGTTGTTTCAGCTGTTTGACCATACCAATGACAAAAAGGCCTTTGGAGTGAATCTTCTCCACCAACGGGGCATGAGTAAACCATGTATCCATGAGCACATAATCAGCGAAAATTCCTTTATCCAATGCATGTTCTACTAATTTCAACACCATGTTTGGTTTTGCTTCCAATGCCTCGAGCCGTCGTTTGTAGCCTGTGGTTCGTTTATCAATGGACGAATGGATTTCGTTCAAGCGATTCTTTTGGTTCGCTGAACTCAAAAGAGCGAAATCGATAGGTACAAATGTAAAGCCATCGGACCATCCGAGCGTTAATAGTTGAAAACCATTGACAAACTGACGAGTGGAATGATCGAATACTTTAGCTAGAAGCTCAACCGATTTACTACGGTTACGAGAATAAATCGAATCGTCTACAATAAACACGGTAACACGGCGCTTCGAAATCGTTTGTTTCACACGACGAATCACTTCGGAGCTCAGAGATAGTAAAAAGGTTCTCCAGTTATACGTAGACGAGTTCAAAAAACGATAAATGGTATCTTTTCCTGGTAAATCGGCAGCCTTTTTGCTTTGTAAGGCGTGGTACCAGTTTCTGTATTGAAAAACAAGAAGAAATAATAGTTGAAAAATCGATAAACAAGAATAACCACAAGCCTTGATAATTCCTGCTTTTCTTAAATGATTACCAATTTGTAATTCAGAAAATCCGTCTTTTATTTCTTTTGGTAATTGCGCAAAATACTCTTTTTTCGTTATCATAATGGTGACACCTTTCTTTCTTTGGTTTTTGGTTTGGTCACCAATAGTTTACCAAAAGAAAGAGGTGTCTTTTTGTTTTTTAGACGAATTTTTTCAGTGTCAAGTGAATATGAGATACCCAAAGAAACCTATCAAATCAAGGATTATTCATAAATTTTTCACTGCGAAAGTTGAGTTATTAAATTTTCCAATCGTGGATGCCCCCCCTTTCAGGTGTTCCTAAAATCCAATCAATCATAAGAGACTTTCCAATACCTTACTTCAAATACTAATCCCAATTTCCCTATACAAATTAAGAAACAACAAGAAAATAATCAACATATAAATTATGCGTTTCTATTCCCCATAGTTAAAATAAAAACGAATCAAACATATCTGTAATTTCCCCGAATCCTCGAAGTTTCCAATTCCTTATAGGTAAGATCAAAACGAAGCTGATCGTGTCTGCAATCCAGATAGCTATATTAAGTTTCAATTCCTCATAGGTAAGATCTAAACCCCAAAAAAGCTGATATTGCAGTATTCTTCATTGAGATCATAAATCCTTCTTTTCAAACAAAAATTTTTTCCTGTTGAAAAAGTCCGACCCATCAAGGATATTTATAAAAACAATATGTCGTCGATCCCAAGGGTTTTTGACGCTACTGGAGATCGACGACACATACAGATCTAATCGTTCAACCAACTTTTGATGAAATAGACATTCTCATAGTTTTTTTCTTTAGCTTCCTGACGTTCCAGTGACCTGTTTTTTCAGGTATCAATAAAAACTCCACAAGTCATGACAACAAGACGCTGATGATATATTTTCCTAAACCTTACTATCCATTAAAAAACTGCCAAAACTATTTTATAACAACCTAAAATGTACCCCTAACCCTCCCACAAAAAAAGGTTAAGTAACGATATATTCGGGCTAGTCCTCTGTGGACGCGCACTTTATTCTCTCCTTTTCCCTCACATGCTCCTAATCAAACCTGCCTTGTTCGAAAGACAAAAAATTTCTGTTTACAACAAAAGAATTTTCGTTAAAATTATAACTAACTGATTAGTTAGTTATATAAAGGGAGGATGAACGTTGTCCAGAACCAAAGGTGAAGAGAGTAAACGAAGACTGCTGCAAGCAGCCGAAGAATTGTTTGCGGCAAAAGGCTTTGATCGTACCAAAATCAGTGAAATCGTGACACAAGCGGGTTTAACGCAAGCGGCTTTTTACCTGTATTTCAAAAGTAAAGAAGATATCTTTCAACAAATGCTTCAGGAATTTGACCAGCAGTTATTACACTTTAGCGACGCCGGAAAAAAAGCTGCGGAATTCCCGCCGCAGGATGTCCGACATTTTGTGACCACTATGTTTGTCCAATTGTTTGCTTTTCTTGGGAAGAATCCGAATCTGACCAAGATTGCGCTTCAACAGTCCGCAGAAAGCGATCAGATACGAAAAAAGATTGTGGAGCAAATCGCAAAGAACATGTCCAATAACCAGCGGCTCGGAATTGTCAAAAGAGAATTAGACACATGGGTAGTCGCCGAAGCGATGGTCGCCGTCACAGAACGCCTGGTCCATCGGTATTTGTTGACTGGAGAAAAAACGACCAAGGAATTGGGTAAACAAGTTGCCCAATTATTTTTGAGCGGGATTTTGGATCATTCACAAAGAGGGGATTGAAATGATTTTGGAATGGTTGGACGCCCACCTTCAAATTCTCACTGTTTTTTGGCTATTTCCCATTATCTTTATGTTTCACGATTTCGAGGAGATGCTCACCATAGAAAAATGGACGAAACACCATAAAGAACAAGTGTTCAAGATTTTGCCGGAATCCATCCACAAGTATTTTTACAGCAGTTTTCAAATGACAACACTTCAATTTGCTCATGATGTCTTCTGGATTTTCCTGACTATTACGATGTCAACCGTTCTGGCGGTTCTTTTCTCTTTTACCTTTCTCTTTTTGATGCTGCTCGCCGTCTTTTTTGGCCATGTGTTCACACACATAGGGCAAACCCTTATTCTTAAAAGATATACGCCTGGCGTGCTCACCGCTATCATTCTGGTGTTTCCCTATTCTTCTTATGCCTACTATCGACTGCTGAGCGAGCACATCATTAGCGGAACCGAAATTTTCTGGAGTCTCATCGGAGCAATCCTCATCCTGCCTATCTTGTTTCTTTTTCTCGTTCATGAAAGAAATAAAGCGACAAAAACAAGTTATAGGATTTGATCATTGAAAAAGGGATAATCCATGATGGATCATCCCTTCAGCAGTCGCTTTCCGCTTTTATTCAGGTTTGACCAAAATTTTTACTTGCTCTTTTTCTTTCATCAGCGTTTCGAATCCTTCTGTGACGATATCATTTAACTGAATCCGTTTGGTTACGAGTTTTTCCGCTTTAAAATAGCCTCGTTTCATTAATTCCATGACGGCAGGGAAAATGTCGCGCTACGAGATGATGCCCTTCACATTTCGCTCTTTTAATACGAGGTTATTTCTAAAATGAAAATACAAAATTTACTGCGGATCCTGCAGTGACATTTGTCACATCTGCATTATTTTCTCAAAAAGATTTAAACACTTCTTTACCTGACGAATGATTCCCAGAAAAGGACATTGAAGATAAGTACTGTACGTTTCTATCATCAGGAGGGCTAATATGGGAACCATTTATTTTCTCATCGAAAAGCGCAGCACCGAGCGAAGGAAAAAGCGCTAAGAGGTTTTCTTTTCTGATAGGTAAGATCTAAACCTGTCTTAAAATCGAACAACGTGCCAAAAGTAGCTGGTTTCAATTCCTCATAGGTAAGATTAAAACGTTTTTTCACCCATTAAATGTTTTTGAATTTTATAATTTCAATTCCTCATAGGTAAGATCAAAACCCCAAAAAACTTTGCGGTTGAGCCAATTTTAACAAATTGGTTTTGGGTTGTAAATGATTTCCTTTAAATGAACAAAAAGTGAAAAAACCAATGTATTCATTGTTTCAGACTGTCGACAAATCCGAAAAAACCGGATTTGCCGACAGTCTTTTTTTGTATAATTAAGATACCGTAATGAATTGAGGTGGATGAAGTGCTAACAAAAAATACACAGATGAATCGTGATCAAATAGAAATGATAGCTTTAGACCAACTTGTACCTGCAGATCATTTGGTTCGTAAAATCGACGCTGCTATTGATTTTTCATTTATCTATTCGCTTGTTCAAGACATGTATTCATCGGAAAGAGGTCGACCAAGTATTGATCCAGTTGTATTGATTAAAATGGCTTTCATCCAATATACCTTCGGTATTCGTTCCATGCGAAAAACTATAGAGGAAATCGAAACGAATCTGGCTTACCGTTGGTTTCTTGGATTTGGTTTTTATGATAAGGTACCTCACTTTTCAACGTTTGGGAAAAACTACGAGCGACGCTTTAAGGATACAGACTTATTTGAACAGATATTCTATCGCATTTTGAAAGAAGCTGCAGATAAGAAGCTGATAAGCAGTGAGCATGTCTTTATTGATTCTACTCATGTCAAAGCGAGTGCGAATAAGCATAAATTTGAGAAGAAAGTGGTTCGAAAAGAAACGAAAGCCTATCAAGCACGTCTACAAGATGAGATAAATGTAAGCGTAAAATAATCCCCACCTTTTAATGATAGGGATTAAATACTATTATTGTGATAAGTTATTAAAAACCCGACAATTCAAAGGAATTGTTTTGGACCAAGGAAGTAGTTGATCAAGCTCATCCATATTGCTTATATCCATATTGGGAAGCCTTTCAAATAAGTAGCGAAGATAATAAAATGGATTTAATTTATTCTCTTTTGCTGTCTCCACAATACTGTAAATGATTGAGCTGGCCTTAGCTCCTTTCGGAGTATTGCTAAAAATCCAGTTCTTCCTACCGATCACAAATGGTTTAATGGATCGTTCACTTCGATTATTATCGATTTCTAAACGTCCATCCTCTAAAAATGCCACGAGTTTTTCCCATTGGTTGAGGCAGTATGTAATGGCTTGACCTAATAGACTCTTTGGTAAAACATTGCTTTTCTCTGTTTTTAGCCATGCTGAAAAAGCCTCCAACAATGGTTGGCTGTGTTTAAGTCGTTTTTTATATCGTTCTTCTGGTGTACATTCTTTCAAATCACGCTCGATGGCAAATAGCTGATTACAGAAATTGAGTCCTTCCCGAACTGTGACTGCTGAATGACGTTTGGATTCAGGAAGTACGTTTAAAGCCTCATCGAACTTTCTGCGGGCATGAGCCCAACATCCAACTAATGTTACGCCGGATACCTTATGGTATCCTGCATATCCATCGACATGCAGGTATCCTTTAAACCCTTTTAGGAATTCTTTGGCATGTTCTCCTGCTCTAGTTTCCTGATAGTCATAAAGGACAAGTGGTGGATCCTCTCTTCCAGTCCGATAAAGCCACATGTAAGATTTCGATGTACTTGACCTTCCAGGTTCATGTAAAACCTGAACAGTTGTTTCATCCGCATGTAGAATGTCTTTAGAGAGGAGATGCTCTTTCATTCGTTGATAAATTGGCGCAAGCCATTTTTCGGCACCATAAAGCATCCAATTGGCCATGGTTTGCCTGGATAAGATCACACCTAATCGTTTGAACTGTTGTTCTTGGCGATATAGAGGTAGCCCCTCTACATATTTTTGATTCATAATATATGCCATGCTTGACGGTGAAGCTAAACTTTTTGGATACACAGATTTTGGGGCAGGTGCTGTAACGATTGGTGTCTCTATTTCATTACGCTCACAATGACGGCATCCATAGACATATCGAACGTGTTTTAAAACTTTGACTTGAGCCGGAATAATCACTAATTCTTGTCGTACTTCTGTGCTCATTTCGTGTGTTTTTTCACCGCAACACGAACAGACCTGCTCTTCTTCGGGTAAACGATATTCAATCGTTTCCATAGGCAGGTTTTCAAACGTAGCTTGACGTTGACCACGTTTCTTTTTACGACGATATGTAATTGTTTCAACAGTTGGCTCTTCGGCTTTTACATTAGACTCTACCTCTGCTTCATTGAATAAAGGTAGTTCTAATTGATTAGGATTTGTTTTTTCGCTTGAAGAGCCAAATTTTCGTTTTTGACTAAGACGATACTGTTCTTCATACCATCGTAATTTCGCCGTCAATTCAACGATTTGCTGTTGAAGTTTTTCAATTAATTCAAATGGGTTTTGGGTAGGATTCTTTAAATTTTTCATCATGTAGTAATAATTCGACGGTTTTAGCTATTTTCCTCCAAGGTTTTTGTTAAAAGTAAAAAATTCATATAACTGTTCTAGCCTTTACTTCTGGGTGTGCTTTCTTTTGCTCCATTGCAAGGCCATCCAATAACCAGCGTAATTGCCGATAACTAATTTGTATCGTTCCAGTGTCATTTTCATTTGGCCATTGAAATTTTCCTTTTTCCAATCGACGATAATAAAGCCAAAAACCATTATAGTCCCAGTGAAGAATTTTTAATTTATCTCGCTTTCGATTACAGAACACAAAATAGCTTGATGAAAAGGGATCTAAATCAAATCCCTCTTTCACCAAAGCAGCTAATCCATCAATGGATTTTCTCAAATCAGTACTTCCTTTTGCCAAGTAAACTCGTTCAGCTCTTGTACCAACTAACATGTTGATTTCAACGTCCTAACCACTTCTGAAAGAAAGGCCGGATCGAAACCAGGTTTTACTTCAATTGAAATCCCACTAATTTCAATCCGTAATGAATTTTCAACTGTTTGTGAATGATCTTCTAGGGTAACGGATGCCCATTTTGTAGACTTTCCTTGATTTTTTATTGGATTTTCAATTTTTCTTAACCAGTATTTAAACTGGTGAATACTCCATTGATTTTCCTTGCACCAGTTTACTTGAGTTTGACCGCTTTTACGATAGTCAGCGATTCGTTGTTCCCAAACCTTTCGTAATTCAGGATTCTTAGGCATAAAAAAACCTCCTTCAATTTCATCTTGAGGAGATTATCTCATGAAATTAGCACATCAAGAAGGTGTCCAAGATTTGACGCTTACCATCTTCGGACTGAACGGCCTTTATATCCCACTACGTTCAGATAAAACTCGCTTGAGACACTGTTTGAATTACAGCCCAGACATTTCTTTATATCCCACTACGTTCAGATAAAACGCGCTCTGTCTTGAATTCTCATACGTTCCCGGGCTCCCTTTATATCCCACTACGTTCAGATAAAACGGATACGCCTTTTTTGATATTTTCCCGCTGTTCTTCCTCTTTATATCCCACTACGTTCAGATAAAACGGCAGCAATATGCGGCTGGATATATTCCGCATAAGACTTTATATCCCACTACGTTCAGATAAAACGCGAAAGCAGCTTTCACTCCCATTACATAGCCAATCCCAACTTTATATCCCACTACGTTCAGATAAAACGCAAAGGAACTTGGGTAATTTCAACGTTTATAAAAGCTTTATATCCCACTACGTTCAGATAAAACGTGAAATACATGAAAGATGAAATTATGAAAGCAGCTCTTTATATCCCACTACGTTCAGATAAAACGATTTGTCGGATTTGGTTGCAATAGATATTGACCATCTTTATATCCCACTACGTTCAGATAAAACAGGCATCAGCCAGTGATATAGATGTTCAAATTGATTTCCTTTATATCCCACTACGTTCAGATAAAACGGATATGTTGGATACGCTGAAGGGACACCTTCTTCCTTTATATCCCACTACGTTCAGATAAAACGGAATATTGAGCGTGTGAAATTTGACAATATTGTAACTTTATATCCCACTACGTTCAGATAAAACCAACTTCAATTTTTTATCAAACCAATTGGCTTCATTGACTTTATATCCCACTACGTTCAGATAAAACAGTAAATCTAGTTTTGTTTCAATTCTCTCCACACTTTCTTTATATCCCACTACGTTCAGATAAAACTTATTTCTTTGTGAACTAAATCCTCTAAAATTTCACCTTTATATCCCACTACGTTCAGATAAAACGATTTCACCGGCCCAATACTTTAAAAATTCGTGCACTTTATATCCCACTACGTTCAGATAAAACGGTCGCGCCATCCCCAACACCTCCTAAAAATTTCATTTCTTTATATCCCACTACGTTCAGATAAAACGAATGAAAAGTCTACTTAGATAATCTGATTTAACACCCTTTATATCCCACTACGTTCAGATAAAACAATATTTGGCCGGAACCCCTGTTATAGCCATTGCTGCTTTATATCCCACTACGTTCAGATAAAACCTTCCTCATATTCTTTTCTTTTCATTTGAAATTCTTCTTCTTTATATCCCACTACGTTCAGATAAAACCAGAATCCAATGCTGCAACTAAAGATTGGGGAGTTGACTTTATATCCCACTACGTTCAGATAAAACCTATAGGAACGGCGTGCTAATTCCTGTTTTGCTAATCCTTTATATCCCACTACGTTCAGATAAAACTACTTACAATCAAATTAAAAACGGTATAGCATTTCCTTTATATCCCACTACGTTCAGATAAAACAGCGTATTTTTGGCGGGGTGGTTCGGATTTTATTATCTTTATATCCCACTACGTTCAGATAAAACTGGCATGTTCTTCCCAAATATCAAAAGTTAATTGGTTCTTTATATCCCACTACGTTCAGATAAAACTGATACTTCTCCGGCGTCTGTAGTCAGAAACGCCGACTTTATATCCCACTACGTTCAGATAAAACTATATCGCTTGATTCGCAAGACCGGCTGTACCTTTCTTTATATCCCACTACGTTCAGATAAAACGATGTGACTTTGGCATATGTCGGAGCTGTTGCGGTGCTTTATATCCCACTACGTTCAGATAAAACTAAGGCAGAAATCATTGATTATGATGAAGAAGAATCAACTTTATATCCCACTACGTTCAGATAAAACGGCGTTTCTACCAACGGTTTATATCGTTGCTCCGCCCCTTTATATCCCACTACGTTCAGATAAAACTATACGCCAATCGTGCATATTCAAAGAGTTAAACCAACTTTATATCCCACTACGTTCAGATAAAACCAATTGCCGCGTGTGAAGGGGGTGCTCCCCCGTGGCTTTATATCCCACTACGTTCAGATAAAACTTTATCGCGAAGGTCCGCCGCATATTTTCGTACTTCCTTTATATCCCACTACGTTCAGATAAAACAGAAGATGCTCCGGCTGTTAGCTTGCAATATGCCAATGGGAAAAACGATCTTCCTGTATTGGACCGGGGTGCGCTGCTTTATATCCCACTACGTTCAGATAAAACGTTCTTTACATCGCACAGTTACTTGAGCACGCACAGTCCTTTATATCCCACTACGTTCAGATAAAACGACGGTGTGATCGAAGATGAACGGACTTTTTATTATCCTTTATATCCCACTACGTTCAGATAAAACAACACTCACAAATCTACAAAACGCATAATGACCAAACTTTATATCCCACTACGTTCAGATAAAACGATATTATTTTTTTGATTAACATAGCGGGATCTTCTTTCTTTATATCCCACTACGTTCAGATAAAACCTATACGAGATACATCCGATCACGAGTCTAATCTTACTTTATATCCCACTACGTTCAGATAAAACGTTGAATTCCTTGATCTAACAGTCTTCTAATCGCTATTTGTCTTTATATCCCACTACGTTCAGATAAAACCAAATTGCGGATGTGGAAGGAAAAGAATTTACCAGCTTTATATCCCACTACGTTCAGATAAAACTGATGGAACGCACAAAAGGAATCGGCGGCAGTGATGCCTTTATATCCCACTACGTTCAGATAAAACGATGCCGGACTTCAAAGTGGTTGGAAAGCACTCACCTTTATATCCCACTACGTTCAGATAAAACGAGCTGGCTAAGGCCGGCTTTACTGTCAAACAAACTCCTTTATATCCCACTACGTTCAGATAAAACCTTCATCAACGTAAAAGCGAAAATCGTTCCAGTCTCTTTATATCCCACTACGTTCAGATAAAACGGTTCGGAAAAGGGGAACATGTTCCATTTGCAAGCAACTTTATATCCCACTACGTTCAGATAAAACAAAATAAGGATACCTAAAAGCTATGAAGCTGAATAACTTTATATCCCACTACGTTCAGATAAAACCGTCCAACAGCAAGTATGGTAATGGGTTATAAAGAGCTTTATATCCCACTACGTTCAGATAAAACGCTTTTGCCTACTATGAGGGGACCATATTCATTCTTCTTTATATCCCACTACGTTCAGATAAAACCAAATCCAACGGACGTGGTATGAACCTTAAACTTCCATCCTTTATATCCCACTACGTTCAGATAAAACGTGGTTCTGCAAAGTGAGGTTATGTCCGATGTGCAATCTTTATATCCCACTACGTTCAGATAAAACGCTTTAGCATTGCTTCGGCGGCAGCCGACAGCCCCCTTTATATCCCACTACGTTCAGATAAAACGTTTTTGGGGAGGGGTCAAGGGGAAGAGTTCCCCTTGCTTTATATCCCACTACGTTCAGATAAAACCCTACAATTTGGCACTCAAAAAATCCTTATTTATCAAGGACTAGGGATACTTCAATGTTTCGACGAACATATTAGTTTTGCAGCAAATCGGTAGTTGTGTTTTTCACTAGATCTTTAAAAGCTATCAAAACCCTTAAGCAGCAAGAGATTAGGGTGATTTTTATAAAAACGAGATTCGCTGCAAAACATCAATTGAAGAGATCAGAAACATTTTTTATAAAGTTTTAAAATTCTTTGTGGATCCTACTGTCACTTTTTTTAAATTTAAGACGACTCCACATTTCATGGATTGTATTTATTACATTGAATCGCGTTTATAAAAATAAATCTAAAGGATTCTTCTCTTGACCATAAACCACTTTCTTAATATTTCTTGGGTTATTCACTTGATATAAGTAAATGGAATCTTCCTTTTTGTTAATAATCTGATTCAATTCAAACATACATTTCGTTAATTTTCCAGTTGAAATTTCCCCTTCAAACACAGAATTTTGTGTCCAGTCTAGATACTCACGAAGTTTTTTGCACACTTTTCCAACTCGTTTTTTGTCAACATCATAAGTAATAATCACAAACATCCTTACCACCACGCTTTTAAAGGTTTATACTTTTCATCATCTATGACATGCTTCACTAACTTATAGCATTCTAATCGAATTAAGTAACGGTAAGAAGTACTTCGTTTAAGGGTTCTGTGCTTAACCGTTTGTTTTAAACGTTCTTCCCATGCCATAATAAACTTCTTTTTCCCTTCTTCATTAAGATGGCATATTTCTCCTTCCAAATAATCAAAATGCTTTTTCGTCAGCTGTTTTTTGTTTATAAGCGAGAATATAATTGGGTCTACAATAAGCGGTTTGAAAATTTCAGCAATATCTAAACTTAAAGAAAATCGTTTTGTAGATGGTTCGTGCAAATAACTTATAGTAGGATTCAATGGCGTTTTATAAATTTCACTAAGTACAGTGCGATACATTAGTGTATTCCCAAATGAAATAAGAGCATTAATAGGATCCCTAGGAGGATTTTTTTCCCGTTTTTCTAGTACAAAATCTTGCTTAAAAATATGATTAAAGGCTTGATAGTATATATGTCGAATTTGTCCTTCTCTTCCCATTAATTCCTGAATGGTTGTTGCCTTTGACAACTGATCGTATAAAACTTCAATGTCCTGAATGTACTCCATCGTCTGTGCTTTATAATTTCTTAAATTTCGCAGCATATGATGAACAGCCCCATGCAAAAATTGATAAGCAATATATAATCTTTTATACTTATCTAAGTAATGCTCGCTTTGTTTGACAATGACATATCCTGATTCCTTTCTTTCTCTCGGATAATATGTTCCAGCAAAAAAATCATAGTAATTATAAAATTGCAGTAAAATTCCATACTGACTTAAATATGTTAATAATTTACTATTTAAATCAATTTCGCCAAACAAATGTATCGTTCTAATTTTCTCAATGGGTAGAGGAATCTGATTTCCTTTCTCGTCTTCAAAGTAAACCGTATTGTTTTTTCTTTTTAATCTACCATTTGAAAAAACATAATGATCACGCATCATCTTCGTCCACCTCCTTTGCATAACAAAAACCATAATAGGCACAAGACTTGCAATAAGGAACATTTATCACAGCTGGCGGAGATGGTTTATTGATAATTTGATAGATTTCGGCAATCGCCTTTTTCATTTTTTTCTCCATTTCTTTTGTTAAAATGACTTCCACTGTTTTCTTCTCCTTTGTATAACTGATTAAGCCTTTTTTCACAACTCCTCTTAATGAAAGCTGGTATAAATAAAAGAGCATTTGCAGCTTATCTGATTCCATCATCTTGCTGGAAAGCTTGATTTCTCTGATATATTCGCCATCTATTGCATCAATTTTAAAAGCATTGTCTATTAAAAGTTCCTTTTTTTCTAGGCGAGGATAAGCGGTTTCATGAAGCACACTGCCTTGCAATACTCGGTCAGATTCATCTTCCATTCCAATTCCTTTTTTGTATAACCACAATTTTCGTTTACATAAACGATAATAAGCAAGATCAACTCCACCCACCGATGCCGTTTGCTGCATTTATTTTCATGCCACCTTTCTACAGACAAATTGATTCCGATTGGAGGACTAAACCCTTCTCAGGATTATAATCACAGTGAATATAATATAATCCCTTTAGTCCTTCCAGCTCTGTTAATCCGACTTTTTCTGCCCGGAACTTGTTCACTCCTACACTGTATGCTTCAATTTTATTTCGATATCTTCTTTTGTCTTGTGAAGTTTGAGCATTCTGCCATTCATCCAGTTTTTCTTGAAATTCTTCTTGTTTTGCAAAGGAAATAGGAATGGCCTGCACTTGATGAATATCCCGCAATAACTCCTGAGCCTTTCCTTTTTTGAAATCAGGATCATAATGAGGTCGATTTTTTAATTCTTCTAATGTTTGATCAAATTCTTTTTTAAAACTACTGTTTTTCAAGGTTCTCTCATCATAAAGTTCTTTTATCATATTTTGTTTTACTGACTCCAATAACAAACCGCCAGGATGTTCTTTTAACAAAGCAAGGCTGCGATCATAAATATCTCGATGATACACACCACCCGATTTATGTTTACTAATTCCGGAAACATCCTCTGTAAAAACATGAATATTCGCTTTATCAACAGGTTTTAACCCTTTACGATTGCACCGTCCGTAACGTTGAAATTGACTATCTAGTGTGGACATTTCTGTATACAGTAAATCAAAGTCTACATCAAGACTGGCTTCAACAAGTTGAGTTGTAACCCAAATTCCACATTCATTGCTTGTTGTAAAGTCCATGATTTGTTTCTCCAGTCGGGCGCGATCCATTTTAGTAAAACGGGAATGCAGTAACCAAACGGATGTATCCCTTTTTGACAATTGATCATAAACTTCACAAGCCCGATCTACGGTATTGCAAATGACGAGAATCTGCTTTGAAAAATGATTGTTGGCGATTTCCTCCAAAACAGAATCTTCTAATATCGATTGGTCTCTTACCAATACATTATGTCTTTTAACTGAATCGTTAATAAATTCTTTATATATAAGAGGCAGATTTGATGATGAAAGTTCTCTTTGAAGTGCTTTAAAATAAAAGTCTGGAAGAGTTGCTGTCATAATCATAAAAGAGCCTCCTATTTTATCAATCATGGTCATGGCTCTAATCAGAACAGCAGCAATTTTAGGATCATAGGCTTGAAGCTCATCAATAATAACTTTTGATGTAGCCATTGTGGCATATTCTTTTTCAAACCCTAGATAATAAAAGGGAAACTTTAATATTTGATCGATTGTTGAGATTACGAGCTTATTCGCATATTCTTTTGACTGGCTATGTACTTTTTCTAAAATTTTGTCGTTTCCTTCTACTTGATCATAAAGATAATCGAGGCTCGTGGAATGAAGTAGGCCTGTTGCTTCTTCTCCCAGATCGACATCTTTTTTAGTAAAAGCTATATTATCTTCTCTCGTGATCCGATTATACATAGCGTTTATGCTCACACGTAGAGGAAGAGTAAAAAAACCTTTCTTTTTTCCCAGCCACAGTAAACCTGCTTCTGTTTTTCCCATACCTGTCTGAGCGACAACCACTAAATGATGATTTTGATGAGACTCAGTAAAGACTTGAAGAGGGTTTTTATTTACTTTTAATCGCTCACGGAAGTATCGGGTTACATGGGCACCTACATCCATTTCGGTTGCTAATTCGATGGGAACGTGGGCTGAAGCCGCATGATCAAGTCGATGTAAAAAGCCTTTTAATAGTATGTACCGATAGTACATATCATCAGAAGGAAGAATTCTACGCTCTATTTTACTAATTTTGGATCTTCGAATTTTTCCATCAATGGGCAAACCAAATTGTTTCTCAATTTCCTCTTTTAACGGCAAAATGTTTTGCTCATAATTGGCTATGATTTGTTGTTTATCCGGTAGAATTCCCCGTTCATGATGATAGGCTACAATTTGAGCTAACAGTTTGGTTTCCTCTTTATCCAAGCCTAATTCCTGAAAAGGAATCGCCATAACAGATAGCAAATTATGCGGGATATTGTACGAACTAGCCTCTGATAAAAGGGATTTTCCTATTACCTTTCGGATTTTATTCTGAAAAACCGCATCTACTTTTCCGATATCATGGTATCTTACCGCCCATTCAAGCAGCTCCCAATCTCGTTCCGACAACAACGGAATAGAAGATTGGTATAATTTCTTAAAATCTTCTAAACGTACAAGTAGCTCATTGGTATGTTCTTGAATCGTTTCCACTGGAGAAGATTTCGCATAAAAAATCATAAAATTCCTCCTATTTTATAGAGGAAAGCGATGAAAACTTTCCTCTATAACAAGATGTTTACGGAAAAAGAACCAAATCCCCATATGGATCCAGTGACACTAATTCAAACTTTTCAATAGGTTCCCCAGCCAGCATATATCCAACAGGAATTTTATTCCAAACTCTTACACCTTGAATAATACGGTACGTCCAATTTAGCTTATACGGAAAGTAAGTTTCATCTGTTATCATTTTCATTGGAACATAAGCATTGTATTTTAAAACAGGTTCATCCTCGCAATCACTTAATTCAACCATTTCACAACGATCGATTCGAACTAAATCTTCCCATCTTCCCAGACTTAAATGAGTGGTAGTGGTTTTTAAGTTTCGCTCAAGATCCAACAGGACTCTCTCATCAGCCTGTACATGAATAAGCAGTTCAACATTATAGAGCATATGCATATAGAGCGGCATAGTGGTCACATCTGCCAAATTTGGTTCAAAACCTAGACCATCAAAAGTTAAAGCGAATTCCTTCGTATGATCCTTCTTAAAAAAGTAATGAGTTTGATAATCAGTGATCAACGTATCATATTTTCCTTGAATGCTGATTTTCATTGGGATGAGAGAATTTGCTTTTAACACCGCATGAAGCATCCCTTTGACAGTTGAATAAGGAGGAAGAGGATACGTTTCCGACACTTTGAAAGCAAACGGCTTCTTATAACAAGCTGTTTGCTGATAAAGTTCTAAACGAAGTGCCTTCATTATTGATTCACTCCATAGTGGGATCGAACCTCATTTTTCAGCTCCGTAAAAAAGTCTTCTATTGATCCTGCCTTTCTGTTTAATACACTGTCAAACTCTGCTTCATTTCCAAATACGCCTGAGACATATCCAATATAGGTTTGATCTCGAATGGATTGGCCGACAAAAGTTGTTTCTAATACATCATTTAATCCTTTCACATTCATCATCCATTTATGTGCTTTAGTCTCTAATTTGATCCTTCCTAAGAAAAACGGATTAGCAATCGGATATAATCCACCTATAACAAACAGAGGTGCTAAACTTTCTTGGCGGCCACGTATATTTCGGTTTAATAATTTAATAATTTCAAGCAACTGTTCTACACGGGTGTACCGGATTTCTTTACTCAACTCTATATCTCCATCGATCCCCACTTTATCTAAATCAAGGGTCATTGTATAGGTATACAAACTTTCATGTTGTTCAATATTGGCAAGATTCGGAGTTTCATCAATCCGCTCGGCAAGCCCCATATTATTGAGAAATTCCATATCACTACGGTATGGTTCGAGGGAAACGGCATGGGAAAGCCGAGCAACGGCCGGACGTTTTTGAGATGATTTTCCTGTCTTTAAATAACCGAAAAAGTCCATTTCCACGGAATCAGCAATGGTCACATCCTCCCGAAATTGCAATGTACCTTTTGTCTTATCAACAGTTTGAAGATTCCATCCAAACCACTCATTTCCAAGACGGACAATATCGTAACGAATGCTTTGCCTTGAAGCAAAAGTTAACACATCTCCATTTCCCCTGTGAATCTTCTTTAATTCTGAAATGTTGGCAATTCCTTCGCCATAATTTAAAGAATTTCCTTGAAATACGACTGTAAAAGATAATGCCTTACCCATTTGTTACATCTCCTTCATTTTTGATTTGTTCTTGTCCAATTAGACCGGCAATAAATGCACTTGATATCGTTTCAAAGTCCAATCCCTCTTCTTTAAACGAGTCCACAAAAATAGAAGGTACATCAAGTCCCGCAGCCATATGTATACGGAAAATCGTGTCCATAAATCCACTTTTATTCCCCGCTTTTGCCGCATTCAGCAAACGATAAGCAATTCCATCTATCTTTTTCTTGCCGCTGGCTCGATAAGGCTCTCCCTCCTGTTCAGCAATACGGTCTTTCATTAATTCATTTCGCAAATCGCACCCGCGATAATAAACATAAGATATCGTTTTATCATAATTCTTCATATCTTCCACTCCTTTCTTCGCTTGAAGAATTCGTTTTCGTTCACGTGTTGCAAAAAGGGCTCCTTTTGCATGATAAGGATTCTTAATCGCCACACGCAAATAGTCAAAAATAATTTCTTTCGGATCAATTCCTTTCAATATGGCTCTAAAAAATGCATCCTTAAATTCACGGTAATAAAGTAATTCCAACGATTTTCCATAATTCGCAATATATTGAGTAAGATAGGCCGGCATATGATAATAATCAAGTAAAGTTTTTTTTATTTTTGTATCATTACTTGAATAAAACTCAAGAAAAAAATAAGAACTTTTTATTTTCTTCGCTTTATCAATTGATTCTTGCAAAAGTCCAACAATTGCTTCCTCAAAACTGGAACCTTCTCCTCGAAGCTTTTGGTAAGTAAGATTTTCTTTAATCACTTCCGCAAAATGTTTTTGCGAAAGAATCATTCCCGCGTAGCGAAGAGTTTCACTCGCTTGTTCATTTCCTAATCTTCTTGAATAGAACGCCATACCAAAAGGAGCCATAAACATGACTAATCGAGCCACAGCACTTATGGGAACCGGGAGTTTTTTATCAAAATTCCAGTTGAAATTAACAGCATTGTCCTTTGAAAAAGCAAGAGGTAAAAAAATCTTTTCTTCATAAGATTGAGTCGCAATTAATCCTTCTATAAAAGAACAAGGTAACATTTCATTATGAAGATAGTCCATAACTTGTTCTTTATCTGTAAACTTCTTGATTGGCTTTAACAAATTTTTAAAAGGTTTATAGTTTTTATGTTCTTCAAGAAAAGCAACAATCTCTTCAATGCGGGTCGCTGAATCAAGTTTTTCAGCGAACATCAACTCTAGTTTTGCTGGTTGAATAAAATCTGCTTCAATTTTTCGAATATGCTCTTCTATGCTTTTAGAAAAAAAACTTTTCTGAAGAATGGACGTTTGTCCATAAAAAGGGATTAAAATCATTGATTTTACATAATTTAACGTTAGCTTTTCATTAATAAATGGAGTAGAAGCAATGTCGCCATATTCTTCTATGCATTCTTTAATGAAGGAAGCTTCCTCGGGCTTTTTTATTTCTTTTAGCTTTTCCAATAATTCTTTTAATCTCTGGCATTCCTCTGTTTCAGAAAAATATTTTTTCACTTTTTTATATTGTTCGTTTAGAATTTTTCGAACTTCCGCTGCGAATTCTTTTGTCCGTTCCGGTTGTTTTTTGGCTTGATTGGAATACCACATCGTTTTTCTGACATCACGTTTTACAACACTAAACTGATCAATCAAACCTCTGATAAATTTTTCAGCAAGAGTATCAAGAATTTTATCATTTAACTGAACACCGGTGGAAGTTCGCGGTAACTCTTCTTCCGAGTAGAGCTTAGCCAAACCTATACATCCGGCAGCCATCGGCCACTGTTCCCCGTCAATGTGAATTTGCATTGTTACACCTTCTCACATTCATATTCCACTAAACCAAAATAAGTAGTTCTTTTACCAATACCCAACTGATAAAGTAATTGCAAGTCTTGAGGATTTCCTTCCAACATAAATAGACCTCGATAAGTAGTGAAATATAGATAAACATTTTTATCTATATGTCGATTTCTTTCTTTAATCACCATTTTCCTCATTTGTATCGGGGTAAAATGAAGAGGTTCATAAAGATCTCTGCCCGTAAATTGTTGAATTTGTAAATTTGCATAATAATTCAGTTCTTGTTCATAGCCAGGGTCCGTTGGAGCCAGCGGCTTTCCATTTTTATCTTCAACTAAAATAGGGGAGCACGTCCGAAATACTACCTTGCGACTTATAATGGTAGGCTCCTTTAGCAATTGAAAGTTTGATTGACGCCACACTTGATCATGTACAAAGAATTCTTTCATTTGTCGAAGACCGTTAAAAGCATGGACAACAAACTCCATATCAGGACTACTGATAGTGATGGTTATTCCATCAAGACTAATCGCAGTATCATGAAGGGTGAAATTGTGCAAGTAAGTTGCGAACGAAAAAGGTTTTATCTTATTTTCCGATTGCAAAAAAAGCTTGTTATAATAGCTCTCATTTACCGAACGAACTGCTTCTTTTATTAAACTATACACCCTCATACGGTAAGCCTTATCCAGTTCGCTTAATCGATAACTAACAGAAAATCGCATACGACACCTCCTATTTTTACAATTTAAAACTCTCAAGTAAAAATTAGCACTTTATACCTAGTATTTCAATCCTATATTGCCAAAATTTTAATATTTTCGACATGAACTAAATTTACTAAAAAATAATCGTACACAATTTCTAAATGTGTAAAACTCATTTTCAATTGATAAATCTAAAAAAATAAATCGATCCATTTGTTTAATTTTTTATAATCTGAGCATTTTGCAAAATTAGATTTTTTGGATAAAAGTATAAAAAATAAAGCACTCGACAAATAGCTACCAGCATGTTATTTTACAAAATATTACAATAATCTTGTTTTCGGGCATACCTACAGAATTTTTCACATTGAATTTTTTTAAGCGGCTTTCTTCCCTTTATTTTCCTTTGCCATCGCTAGCGCTGAAACAAGTAATACAATAGCGTTCAGGTAAATATGGGTCTTTACTTTTTCAATTCCCCATACATGTAGGGAGTTCGCCGTAAGGTAGCTTTTCATTCTTGAATTACAGCGTTCTACACTTGTCCTCTCGTTGTAAAGCTCTTTCCAACGTTTTGTATCACGGTGCGGATTGGAATATCGGCGCACATCCTTTTTGATGTCGACTTTTACCACCATTCCATAGTTGGAAGATGAACAGGCTGCCATTCCTAATGGGCAATCCACTTTGCCGGTTGCGTGAGGACATCTGAACTTGAGCTGGTCCTTATCAGCTCCCCAATAAGTCATTTCATAACCCATGGAACAACGCGGAGTTCCATTGGAAGAAATCCCTTCAGGAGGCTCTTTTTCGTTGCGCAAATTGAGCGGGATAATGGCTTGCGCTCCAATGTTTTTGGCTGATTCATAGTTTTTTAGTTGGTCATATCCGCCATCCATGATCAGAAATTCAATTTTGGATTTGGTACGCTCTGCCACTTGCTCTATTAATTCTGGTGCGACTTCTCCATCGTTCACATGGGCAGGGGTTACTTTTATGGCCATTGGCAGTTCGCTTGCGGTATCGACTGAAAGATGCATCTTATAGCCAAACCAGGTAATTTTATTGCCGAAGGAATCATATTTTGCGCCCCAATTGGCATTACCCGTTTGTTCACTACGCTTTTTGGGCTGTTTCTTTTCATAGGCATCAATGGCGGCACTGTCGATGGCCTGGTGGCTGCCGTCAATTATTCCTTCCTCCTGAGCTAACTGTACCAAGTCAAGGAAGATCTTTTCAGCCAGCTTTTTTTTGATAAGTGCCGCAAAAACCCGGCTGAGAGTGGAGATAGACGGTGCGGGGCGATCAATCGATAAACCGCATTGATAACGGAAACGAAGGTCTTTATCCAATCGATGATGAAGGGCGGTAAAGGTGTCGATGCCTTCGAGTGGGGCAGCGATGAGAGCCCTTAGAATCCCTTCTCTGGAATGACCGTCAGCCCCTCGGGGTGAAGAACTTCTCAACTGTTTAGCATAAGGGCGTAAATCAAGCGAGCTAAAAAAGATAGGTAATTTCTCTTTTGACTCTAATTTTTGCAGTTCTTCAAAGGAAAATAGGCTTTCTTGTAGAATATACAAAGTGACTTCCTCCTTTTGAATTTTTGTGGTTTCGTCACTTCAAAAATTCTACATTTTAGGGGTGAAGTCCTTTTTTGTGTCTTTGAAATCCTTATGGCTCTTGGGTCAAAAAATATGCAAAATGCTCAATCTAAAAAATATATTGGCCAATAAAGGATGACCCCTAGACAGAAAACAAAATTTTTTGTTCCACTCTGGTTTGTAAATCAATTTGAAACTTGAAAAAAGACGGAGAAAAGTGTTTCTTCCCCGTCTTAGCGATGATCAGTTTATTTAGTAGGTTAATAATTGTGCGCCCATTTGTCCTAATGACATTTTGACAACAGTAAAAGCTCATTGAAACGAATAAAAGTATGGATTCAAATCAAAATCCCTTTTCGCTATAACCTGATTAAGAAAACGGAACATGGACCGTCACTGTCCCATCCACGATGGCAAGGGAGGTATCTTCCACTTTCTTTCCGCTCACCCAAATCTCTATTGATTCATCCGCTCCGTGGATTTTCAAAGTGAAGTTCTTCCAATACGGCTTATATCCTCTATGGACTTTTTCAAATTCTACTTGGACGTTTCTTTCTTCCTTCCTCACACAAATGCTTTCTTCCCAATACTTCCCCTCTCGATACTGAAATGTTTCGCCGTCGTCTTCATAGATCGTTCCCGTAAAAGGTTCGGAATGAAGATAAATGTTTACTGTCAACGTATCTGTTTTCTCGTAAGCTGATTTTTTTCCTTCTTCTTCCGGAATGATCGATCCTGCTTTCACAAACAGCGGCAAAGTAGCAAGGTCCGCTTCCACCATTATATAAGTTCCGCCTTCGTATGTTTTGTTTGTCCAGTAGTCGTACCAAATCCCTTTTGGCAAATACACTACTCGGTGATACGTGCTTGGAAGCGTGATCGGAGCAACCAAAAGATGTTCTCCGACTAAAAACTGATCGAATAAATTGAACACATTCGGATCATCCGGATATTCCATCACCAACGGACGCATCACCGGCACACCGGTCAAGTGAGCGGCGCGAAAAAGTGTGTAAAAGTAAGGGAGCATGCGATAACGAAGCTGAATATAGGTTTTCACGATCGATTCAATTTCTTCTCCAAAAGCCCAAGGTTCTTGACGGACGGTATCAATATTGCTGTGGTTGCGGAAAAAAGGCATAAAGGCGCCAAGCTGCGTCCAGCGGGCTAACAGATCTCCCGTTGCATCATGAGCAAAACCGCCGACATCCGAACCGGTCAAAGCTATCCCGGACATGCCAAGATTTAAGCACATCGGCATCGTCATTTGCAGATGCTCCCAAAAACTTCGATTATCCCCTGTCCAAACGGCCGCATATCGTTGGATCCCCGAAAAACCGGCACGTGTAAGGACAAATGGGCGTTTGCCGTTTAACTGATTTTTCAATCCATTATACGTAGCTTCTCCCATAAATAAACCGTAGACGTTATGGAGTTCACGATGAGTTTTCGGGTTTCCGTCATTTTCATGGATGACTTTTAAGTCCATCGTCTTTGTTTCGTTGAAAACGGCCGGTTCGTTCATATCGTTCCAAATTCCTTCTATACCGAGATCTGTGTAAAATGTTTGTTTTTTTCCCCACCACTTTCGCACTTTTTCTTGAGAAAAATCAGGAAATGCGCTTTTTCCCGGCCACACATCGCCGAAATAAACATCGCCTTCTATATATTTACAAAATTGATCAAGGCGGATGCCTTCTTGATATATCGGATATTCCGGATCTTCTTTCACCCCCGGGTCTACGATCGGCACGACTTGGATACCCGCTTTTTTCAAATCTTGAACCAGCTTTCTTGGGTTCGGAAAGCGCCTTTTGTCAAATGTGAATACGCGGTATTCGTCCATGTAATGAATATCCAAATAGATTGCGTCAAGCGGAATTTCTTTTTCCTTAAAGGTTTTGACGAGATCACGAACTTCCGCTTCCGTTTTATAGCTGTAACGCGATTGATGGTAGCCAAGCGCCCATTTGGGAGGCAGTTCCATTCGTCCGGTCAAAGTGGTGTACTGGTCGAGCACATCTTTCGGGCTTGGTCCGGCCAGCAAATAATAATCCAGTTCCCCGCCTTCCGCCCAAAAAGAATACTCGCTGCGGTTTGATTTCATATCAAAGACGGTTTTGAACGTATTATCGAAAAAAAGGCCATGCGCCTTTCCGTTGCGGATGGTCATAAAATAAGGAATCGACTGGTACATCGCATCAATTTCCGGATTGTGGGGAGCAAAAACATCCGTGTTCCACATCGTCATTTTTTCGCCGCGTTTATCCAAAAAACTTGTTTTTTCCCCAAAGCCGTAAAAATGATCGTTTTCTGCCATCTCTTTAAAACAAATGACCTCTCCTTTTACACCAAAGGCCATTCCTCGCCTGCCTTCCTTTAATAAAAAGCGGGAGTCGGAGCCATAAAAATGGATCCGTAAAGGATGGGGATGGACGGTAACAATTAGTTTACTGCTTCTTATAGTCACAATGCCTTCTCTTTCTTCCGCTTCCCATGACACCTTTTCCGGTGATTTCACGACCGCAAAACTTTGTTCCATTGTCGGTTCCTTCTGGGGATTCATCACTACTCGAGCGATATCGTCACGATAAAAACGGATGTTGACAAAGCCGTTTTCACAATGAAATCGGACCGTTTCTCCGTCAGAGAACCATTTTTTCATCTTTCCAATATCGACAAATTGCTGCTTTTTGTCGTTTTTTTCATTTTCGGGATGAATTGCAAAGCTGGAATCTTCCATTTCCCATCCTCCTTCGACAACCTTCATGACTGTAAAAAGATGATTTCTTTGTACTTTTATGATGAAAAAACCTTTTTATTCCTTTATTTTCCTCTTTTTATTGTTTTTCTTCCGTAATATAGCTGTAACGAAAAATAAACTAATCTGTAAATGGTTACAGCCTATTTTCTTGTTACAATGTCATCAAGAAAGAAAAAACGACAATATTTGACGGGGAGAAATCTATGAGGAAATACGCTATAATTTCAGTGGCACTTGCATTGATGTTGTCTGTTGGAAGTCTGTTTTCGGTAAAAGAAGCGGATGCTGCTTATTCGCCAACTGCCGTAGTGAGCATTGCCAAAAAATACATAGGTGTTCCTTACAAATATGGAGGCACGACATCAAGTGGATTCGATTGTTCGGGATTTATTTATTATACGCATAAGCGGGTCGGAAAAATTCTTCCTCGCACAGTGGCTCAATTGTACAAAAAGGGAAAATTTGTTTCCAAATCAAGTTTACGTCCAGGAGATCTAATCTTTTTCAGTACATATAAAAAAGGTCCTTCTCATGTTGCCCTTTACCTCGGAAAGCAACAATTCATTCATTCTGCCTCCAAAGGTGTGCGGATTGATCGATTAAGCAATCCTTATTGGAAGAAAGCTTATATCGCGGCAAAAAGATATTAATTTATCAAGCGGTCTCACCGCTTTTTTCTTTTGACTTTTTTCGTTGGTGAGATGAGAATTATTTTCCGCAAAAACACGCTTTTCCAGAATTTTTCCGAATTTAAGGATGACAGCCAGGCAATCCCATTTAAAACGACTGAATACGTTCGAAATGAACATTTATTAACTTTTGAATGGAATTGAACCTCTCCCATACTCCGCATAATGTAGTTTGAATCGGGAATAATTTTGGTAAACCTTCTGAAAAGAGGTGAACCAATTGACGGATAAACGCTATACCGTTGCCGGTACCGATATTGAAGAAGTCAAAAGACTTAACGCTCAATCCGGCCTTACTTATAACGAGGCCAAACAGCTGTTAGCCGAAATGATGAACCAATTGTCGACAGCCGATCATAAGAACGAGCTCTCTCATGAGAAAAAATAAACCTTCACTATATCTTATCTCCAATAAAAAGCATCTTCCCATTTCATTTTTGCCGGAAAACAGCAAGCAATGAGCTTGTCGGCTTTATGTCTCCTCCACTTCCTTTTCCTCTCTGCAAGCGAGAAAGATCATCGCCTGCTTGACGGACGAATATTCCCTAATGAAAAAAAACAAAGATTTTTAAAAAAAAGGAAACACTTGTAAATTGAAAGTCATTAGCATGCTTTGCTAATGGCTTTTTTGAAGCAAAATTCCTTACCTAAGCAAGAATTCCAATTCAAAGACAATGATGGGCTCAGCTCGCTAAATCATATTTCATATGACTAAGTTTTTTTAATTGGCTATCTTGTCCAAACACAGTGACAAGCTATTTCATAAATTATACAAACCAATCTGTTGGGGGGTGAAAGTATGTCTGGCTATGGAGCAAGCGGTTTTGCTTTGATTGTCGTGCTGTTCATCTTGTTGATTATCGTAGGCGCCTCTTTTGTAGGTGGCGGATACGGAGGCTATTAGATCACCTTTTCATAAAGGGGAGGATTCTCATCCTCCCCTTTTACATAGCACCGTTTAAACGAATCCCTTCTTCTTTTATATAATTTTTCAATTGATCTAAGTCCTCATAAATCTCCTGAAGCAAACGTCGATTATAAAAAACGGCAGCGGGATGGTACAGCGGAAAAATCTTATATTTTCGATCTGTCCATACCATTTCGCTGCTATCCAACCTTTTTAATTTTTGCACCGGCGTGATCATCATTTTGCCATGAATCTTTTCCAGGTTTCCTTTCATCCCCGTTACTCTTTCCAACGCAATTTTCCCCAACGTAACAATAATTTTTGGCTGAATGGAACAAATGTTATAATCCAATAAAGGAGCATGAGCCAAAATTTCCTTTTGAGTCGGCGTCCTGTTATATTTCTTTTCAATTATTTGTCCATCTTTCTCTTTCTTCACGACCTTATAAGGACGGCTTCTAACAGCACTGGTAATAAATACATCTTCACGTGAAATCCCCAAGTAATCTAAAAACTCGGATAATTGTTTTCCCGCTCGACCGCTGAAAGGGATTCCGTTATGGATTTCCGTTTCCCCCGGAGCTTCGCCAACGAGCATAATCTCCGCCTTCTCCGGCCCCTGGCCATAAACAAAACCCTCACAAGGATATTTTTCGATTCTTTTTTGGCACTCTTTCACCAGCGATTCAGGATACATTCCTTGCTCCCCTTTCATGAACCGATGAATCGATTTCTGAATCTATACACAGATGCTTGTATCAGTATTCCTTTTTAAGGCATTGAACTTGTTACTGATTCAATAAGCAGCGAAAGAATTCCCAGAAATATCGTTATTGAAGTTGATATCAAATGAACCTTTTTTAATATTTCGAACGATTTTTCACGAGAATTTAACGATGAATAGAATCGGTGTACGATTATTCCTAAAATAATAGAGGCACTCCAAACGATCAACCCGTCATATGTTACAAGTTTTCTCCAATCCATTATCCAAAAGTAGAAAACAGTCGATTGGATTATTACTAAAAATACCGTGGATAGAATCAATAAAATTCTTTTCAACATTGATTCTCCTATCGTTTTCCATAATCTCCTCTGAGAAGTGTCCATGAACAAAAGAAGAAGAGTGACACAAAAAATTCAGTGTAAAGAGTAAGTAAGAAAAAATCCGATGATGCTTGGAAGAGCTATAAGGATGATCTTTTTAGAAGTGTCTATTCTCCAGTTTCTATCTTCCTTTGTTTCGGTTGCTGCGTTAGCACGAATTCTATCTCCACTTACTCCCAATCCGGATAGTACTACGGCTAATACGATCAAAAGGACAGAAACAATAAAAAAGATTCGGCTTACATTTAAATTGCTTACAGCACCTGCTATCCAAATGATAAGACTTACAATGATTCCTGTAATAAATGACTTAAGCATATGTTCACCCTCCAATAATTTCCGTTCTTTATGAAGCAAGAACATCGTTTAATGGAAAAGACATCCATCTCTTTTACCATCATCTTACCATGAAATCAGAGTAAAAAGAAAAGGAGAATAGCATATAAGCTATTCTCCTTTTCTTTTGCCTGGCAGCGTCCTACTCTCGCAAGGGGAATCCCCTCACTACCATCGGCGCTGAAGAGCTTAACTTCCGTGTTCGGGATGGGAACGGGTGTGACCTCTTCGCCATCGCCACCAGACGGTATGTAGTTGTCGGAACGATTGTTCCTTCAAAACTAGATAGAAGAAGCAGTTTCACCGATTTCGCGCTTTCTTTTGGTTAAGTCCTCGATCGATTAGTATCCGTCAGCTCCACGTGTCACCACGCTTCCACCTCGGACCTATCTACCTGATCATCTTTCAGGGATCTTACTTTCCGAAGAAATGGGAAATCTCATCTTGAGGGGGGCTTCATGCTTAGATGCTTTCAGCACTTATCCCTTCCGCACATAGCTACCCAGCGATGCCTCTGGCGAGACAACTGGTACACCAGCGGTGCGTCCATCCCGGTCCTCTCGTACTAAGGACAGCTCCTCTCAAATTTCCTGCGCCCGCGACGGATAGGGACCGAACTGTCTCACGACGTTCTGAACCCAGCTCGCGTACCGCTTTAATGGGCGAACAGCCCAACCCTTGGGACCGACTACAGCCCCAGGATGCGATGAGCCGACATCGAGGTGCCAAACCTCCCCGTCGATGTGGACTCTTGGGGGAGATAAGCCTGTTATCCCCGGGGTAGCTTTTATCCGTTGAGCGATGGCCCTTCCATACGGAACCACCGGATCACTAAGCCCGACTTTCGTCCCTGCTCGACTTGTAGGTCTCGCAGTCAAGCTCCCTTCTGCCTTTGCACTCTGCGAATGATTTCCAACCATTCTGAGGGAACCTTTGGGCGCCTCCGTTACCTTTTAGGAGGCGACCGCCCCAGTCAAACTGCCCACCTGACACTGTCTCCCACCCCGATCAGGGGTGCGGGTTAGAATTTCAGTACAGCCAGGGTAGTATCCCACCGGCGCCTCCACCGAAGCTGGCGCTCCGGTTTCCAAGGCTCCTACCTATCCTGTACAAGCTGTACCAAAATTCAATATCAGGCTGCAGTAAAGCTCCACGGGGTCTTTCCGTCCTGTCGCGGGTAACCTGCATCTTCACAGGTACTATAATTTCACCGAGTCTCTCGTTGAGACAGTGCCCAGATCGTTACGCCTTTCGTGCGGGTCAGAACTTACCTGACAAGGAATTTCGCTACCTTAGGACCGTTATAGTTACGGCCGCCGTTTACTGGGGCTTCGGTTCGCACCTTCAAGCAAAGCTTTAAGCGCTCCCCTTAACCTTCCAGCACCGGGCAGGCGTCAGCCCCTATACTTCGCCTTACGGCTTCGCAGAGACCTGTGTTTTTGCTAAACAGTCGCCTGGGCCTATTCACTGCGGCTTCTCGGGGCTATGCACCCCAAAAAGCACCCCTTCTCCCGAAGTTACGGGGTCATTTTGCCGAGTTCCTTAACGAGAGTTCTCTCGCACACCTTAGGATTCTCTCCTCGCCTACCTGTGTCGGTTTGCGGTACGGGCACCTTTTTCCTCGCTAGAGGCTTTTCTTGGCAGTGTGGAATCAGGAACTTCGGTACTATATTTCCCTCGCCGTCACAGCTTGAGGTTAGTGGCAACGGGATTTGCCTCGCTGCCCCTCTTACTGCTTGGACGCACATCCAGCAGTGCGCTTACCCTATCCTCCTGCGTCCCCCCATCGCTCAAACGGAAAAGAGGTGGTACAGGAATATCAACCTGTTGTCCATCGCCTACGCCTGTCGGCCTCGGCTTAGGTCCCGACTAACCCTGAGAGGACGAGCCTTCCTCAGGAAACCTTAGGCATTCGGTGGAAGGGATTCTCACCCTTCTTTCGCTACTCATACCGGCATTCTCACTTCTAAGCGCTCCACCAGTCCTTCCGGTCTGGCTTCTCTGCCCTTAGAACGCTCTCCTACCGCGGACACCCGAAGGTGTCCACCCGCAGCTTCGGTGATACGTTTAGCCCCGGTACATTTTCGGCGCAGAATCACTCGACCAGTGAGCTATTACGCACTCTTTAAATGGTGGCTGCTTCTAAGCCAACATCCTGGTTGTCTAAGCAATTCCACATCCTTTTCCACTTAACGTATACTTTGGGACCTTAGCTGGCGGTCTGGGCTGTTTCCCTTTTGACCACGGATCTTATCACTCGCAGTCTGACTCCCAAGGATAAGTCGCTGGCATTCGGAGTTTGTCTGAATTCGGTAACCCGATGAGGGCCCCTAGTCCAAACAGTGCTCTACCTCCAAGACTCTTTCCTTGAGGCTAGCCCTAAAGCTATTTCGGAGAGAACCAGCTATCTCCAAGTTCGATTGGAATTTCACCCCTACCCACACCTCATCCCCGCACTTTTCAACGTGCGTGGGTTCGGGCCTCCAGTAAGTGTTACCTCACCTTCACCCTGGACATGGGTAGATCACCTGGTTTCGGGTCTGCGACCCCATACTCATGCGCCCTGTTCAGACTCGCTTTCGCTGCGGCTCCGTCTTTCCGACTTAACCTCGCATGAGATCGCAACTCGCCGGTTCATTCTACAAAAGGCACGCCATCACCCGTAAACGGGCTCTGACTACTTGTAGGCACACGGTTTCAGGTTCTCTTTCACTCCCCTCCCGGGGTGCTTTTCACCTTTCCCTCACGGTACTGGTTCACTATCGGTCACTAGGGAGTATTTAGCCTTGGGAGATGGTCCTCCCAGCTTCCGACGGGATTCCTCGTGTCCCGCCGTACTCAGGATCCACCAGGGAGGGAACGAAGTTTCGACTACAGGGTTGTTACCTTCTCTGACGGGCCTTTCCAGACCTCTTCGTCTACCTCGTTCCTTTGTGACTCCACCATTGGTGTCCTACAACCCCAGAAGGCAAGCCTTCTGGTTTGGGCTGTTCCCGTTTCGCTCGCCGCTACTCAGGGAATCGCTGTTGCTTTCTCTTCCTCCGGGTACTTAGATGTTTCAGTTCCCCGGGTTGCCTTCCTTACCCTATGGATTCAGGCAAGGATGCTGCCCCATTACGGGCAGCGGGTTTCCCCATTCGGAAATCTCCGGATCAACGCTTACGTACAGCTCCCCGGAGCTTTTCGGAGTTAGTCCCGTCCTTCATCGGCTCCTAGTGCCAAGGCATCCACCGTGCGCCCTTTCTAACTTAACCATGTTGGTTTTATCCTAGATGGCGATACTCGGTTTATGCTGCTTCTTTTTTCTATCTAGTTTTCAAGGAACAACTTGGAAGGATGAAATCCTTCAAAACTGAACAAAACGAAAGCGTACTTAAGAATATCCTTAGAAAGGAGGTGATCCAGCCGCACCTTCCGATACGGCTACCTTGTTACGACTTCACCCCAATCATCTGCCCCACCTTCGGCGGCTGGCTCCCGTAAGGGTTACCTCACCGACTTCGGGTGTTGCAAACTCTCGTGGTGTGACGGGCGGTGTGTACAAGGCCCGGGAACGTATTCACCGCGGCATGCTGATCCGCGATTACTAGCGATTCCGGCTTCATGCAGGCGAGTTGCAGCCTGCAATCCGAACTGAGAATGGTTTTTTGGGATTAGCTCCACCTCGCGGTTTCGCGACCCTTTGTACCATCCATTGTAGCACGTGTGTAGCCCAGGTCATAAGGGGCATGATGATTTGACGTCATCCCCACCTTCCTCCGGTTTGTCACCGGCAGTCACCTTAGAGTGCCCAACTGAATGCTGGCAACTAAGGTCAAGGGTTGCGCTCGTTGCGGGACTTAACCCAACATCTCACGACACGAGCTGACGACAACCATGCACCACCTGTCACTCCGTCCCCCGAAGGGGAACCCTCTATCTCTAGAGGTAGCGAAGGATGTCAAGACCTGGTAAGGTTCTTCGCGTTGCTTCGAATTAAACCACATGCTCCACCGCTTGTGCGGGCCCCCGTCAATTCCTTTGAGTTTCAGCCTTGCGGCCGTACTCCCCAGGCGGAGTGCTTAATGCGTTAGCTGCAGCACTAAAGGGTGGAAGCCCTCTAACACTTAGCACTCATCGTTTACGGCGTGGACTACCAGGGTATCTAATCCTGTTCGCTCCCCACGCTTTCGCGCCTCAGCGTCAGTTACAGACCAGAGAGCCGCCTTCGCCACTGGTGTTCCTCCACATCTCTACGCATTTCACCGCTACACGTGGAATTCCGCTCTCCTCTTCTGCACTCAAGTCTCCCAGTTTCCAATGACCCTCCACGGTTGAGCCGTGGGCTTTCACATCAGACTTAAGAGACCGCCTGCGCGCGCTTTACGCCCAATAATTCCGGACAACGCTTGCCACCTACGTATTACCGCGGCTGCTGGCACGTAGTTAGCCGTGGCTTTCTGGTCAGGTACCGTCAAGGTACCGCCCTGTTCGAACGGTACTTGTTCTTCCCTGACAACAGAGCTTTACGATCCGAAGACCTTCTTCGCTCACGCGGCGTTGCTCCGTCAGACTTTCGTCCATTGCGGAAGATTCCCTACTGCTGCCTCCCGTAGGAGTCTGGGCCGTGTCTCAGTCCCAGTGTGGCCGATCACCCTCTCAGGTCGGCTACGCATCGTCGCCTTGGTGAGCCGTTACCTCACCAACTAGCTAATGCGCCGCGGGCCCATCTGCAAGCGGCAGCTTGCGCCGCCTTTCAACCTTCCTTCATGCGAAGGAAGATATTATCCGGTATTAGCCCCGGTTTCCCGGAGTTATCCCCGTCTTGCAGGCAGGTTGCCCACGTGTTACTCACCCGTCCGCCGCTAACTTTCAAAAAGCAAGCTTCTTGAAAGTCCGCTCGACTTGCATGTATTAGGCACGCCGCCAGCGTTCGTCCTGAGCCAGGATCAAACTCTCCAAAAAGAAATTTGACTTGGCTTGTTTCTATCGAAACATTGGTTTACGCTTCGTTTTGTTCAGTTTTCAAGGATCATCATAACGAATTATATTTTATTACAATAATACTAATTTGTCAACATCTGTAGAACCATGTTTATTTAAGTCTACCATGGAGCGTCACTCATCAAGCGACGTATTGCATAATATCACCCGATTTAAATAAAGTCAATATCTTTCTTTAACTTTTTTTATTGCTTGCTACCGGGAATCATATTGCTGCCACTGCGCAACGATATTTACATTTAACTGTCATTAAAAAGTTTTAAATAAATTAAGTAACCACGACCGCAATTCCATTCGTTTAAAAACGGAAAATGAAACGATTTCCTCATATTCTTATTTTATGAATCTTTGACTATATGGGTGCAAGTCCACCGCACTTCTTTTAAAAACAAATGAAGCATCCATCTCTCCTTTTTTATTCCATGCCATCATGTCATTCGGCGGCTAGTAACGAAAAAGGCTATATCTTTCACAAAAAAATGCCTTTCAATCATTCAACATAATTTTTTTCCGCCGTTTGAGAAATTCTAAAGTCAAACCGTATTCTAAAATTTTTCGTCATAATTTGCATTTTCTACTATAAACGAAGTAAGAAATAGCCATAAAAACCTCCTGATTGTAACAGTTCAGAAAAAGCTTTTTTTATAATTTTCTCCAGTTGTTTTATTCGGAAAATTTTGTCTTATATTTTATCGTTTTGATATAATGAAAATAGTAAAAATAGGTAAAAAGAAATATGAGGAGGGACCGATTTGTTTAAAAGCTTACGATCCTTTTTTGTTTTTTCTGTTTTTTTATTAGTCTTTATGACAATGGGACTGACCATTTTTCTCTTCACAACCTTTTCCGTCACAACGGCTATGATTCTTTGCTTATGTTGGGGACTGCTGATTTCTTATTTTTTTCTTTCCTATACTTCGAAACATGTTCAACAGCCGCTGCGGGAGTTCGATGTAACGATCCGTTCCGTCACAGATAAAGTCGATTTATCTAAAAGATCCGGGTATCGCTCTCAAAATGAAATGGGGATCGTTTCACATGGATTGAACAAAATGTTGAAAGGTCTTCGAAATATTTTATTGGATGTAAAAGAGTATGCCGTACGGTTTTCTGATGAGTCGGACGAAATCGCTAAAGCGAGCCATATGTTGGCAGGAAATGCTGACACCCTTTCCTCCGTTATTGAAGAGTTGTCAAACGGAATTACCGATCAAGCCAACCGAGCCGATATCTCAAAAACGACAATGGAAAAAATGGTGAAAGACATAAAAGAGGTTGAACAAGGGTCTAATTATTTAAACGAAGTGGTCAACACGGCCGATCATCGTGTCTACGAAGGAAGAGAAAAAGTCAAGCAAGTCAATGCCACGATCATGGAAAGTGTCAAAATGGCTGAATCTTTGAACGAAGCCACTTCCCAGCTGAAACAAGCTTCCTCCAAGGCAAACAACATTCTGCAATTAATTGGCAACATCGCCAATCAAACTAATTTATTAGCATTAAATGCGGCCATTGAAGCAGCCAGAGCCGGAGATCAAGGAAAGGGATTTGCCGTTGTCGCCGAAAAAATTCGTTCTTTGTCAGAAGAAACTTCCAAATCCGTTGAACAAGTAAACGAAATGCTGAAACAGATACAACATTATGTCCATACTTCCGCTTTAGAATCCAAAGCGATACACGAAGTAACCAATCAACAAGAACAATTATCCAAACAACTTGACAACGCCTTTCAAAATATCTCTGATATCATGCACACTGTATCAGAAGAAACGAAAAAAATGACGGATGCCAGCCACGATACGCTGAAAGGAATCGAAAAAGTTTTTTCAGAGATGGAAGCGGTATCATATGCTGCCGCTTCATTAGCTTCCGGTTCACAACAAGCCGCCGCTTCCATTCAAGAACAATCAGCGACGACAAAAGAAATGGCAAACAGGATCAAAGAAGTGGCGGATCTTGCTGTAGAGTTAAGACATCTGTCAGAACGATGGAAAGGTTTAAAGTGACTATGTCTCCTGAAATTGATCTTTCCCTGCCGGCGTCTCGATGGCCATCCATGCACCGAAAATCAAATTAGAGGAGAGGAAAAAGCCCCCTCCTCTCACGCCGTCATATGTACTGCCCCCGGCTATTATATTAATCGATGGCCTTTTTCACTATCCTTTTCATGTGAACTTTTCAACCTTTTTTGCATTTTCAAAATGAATAATCAAGGTTTTTTATGTAAAATCACCGATACAAGGTGAAAATTAGCAACCAAATGCTCCTTTCATTCAAAAATCCCTTGATCATGCAACAGTTAAAATTCCGTGTATTAGACAGCTGTATACAACATCGAGCCCATAATATTCGGAGCCCCCTAGCAGGAAGCTCCAATCGAAATTTGAACGAAATCAACGCGAAACGTGCGAGACTACTCTAGGAAAAACAAGCCAGGTGAGACTTCAGGCATGATACGGGCGAGGAGGATCACGGGTCACCCGCGGAAGGCAAGTGAATTCCGCGATCCAACAACGCCCGACAGAAAGCTTGACATGAAAGGATGCCCCACTTTTAGGACTGATCCTTTTTAGTGTGTTTGGTTATAGCCTGTCGCTTGATTTTGCGGAAGGTTTGTTTGTACCGGCGCAAAGCGATTGACAGTTGTCTCCGTCGTTTGTCTATCAAATTGCGGTACTTGATAATAACCGCGTTTATTTTGATACAAGAAAATTTCATACGCCATTTCCAAATAGTTTGGAACATTGTCAGCCAATATTCGTCTTAGAACCGGATTGACCGTTTCGGATGCCGCTATCGTGTGAAGAAAGGCAGCCGATTTCATCATTTGCAGCATTTGAGTAGAAATTTTTTGGTCATTGATTTCCGTTACGGATTGCGCTGCTTTAGCCGGATTGGAAGGCTTTATCCCATAAACGGTGCTATGATCTTGTTTCATCATATATGTCTGCGTTGGATGGGACGGTTTATTCCCCGTTTTCAAAGCTTCTACTGTAATGTTGTAGCTATCGGACACAAATTGATACTGACGGTTCATCATGTCCACTAATTCCGGATCTTTTGCCAATTGGCGCAATATCATATATTGGTCGAGAAGGCTGATCGTGTTGGAAAGCAATTCATGAATTTCAAACAACTCATGACCACCGTGATACATTTGTCCAGGTATATTTTGCATAGAAGGAGCGTTGTTTTGATGGATTGGCTGTTCCATTAGAATTCCCTCCTTTCAAGATTGGGCGGCATGCCCTTGTTTAGAATGCGATGAAATTTGAAGGATTATTCGTTTTGAATTTTCCGCGAGTGCTCGGAAAAACAACGATTAGACGATGAATTCCTGACAATCCAACCGTCATAAGGAATCTTCCGGTTGTGCTTGAAAATATCATTTTAGGCGTACAAAATGTCACAAAGGGGAATGGGAGTAAACAGACATGCGGCAATACCAAACGATTTAAAGACTGTGCTCGAGTTTGTGTTGCAATCATGGTACAATAAAATCAAATAAGAAAATAAAAAGTATTTTCACTATTGGAGGGGTAAAGAATGACAGAAAATTATACGCTAACTGTTCTCGATCATCATAAAGCGAACAAGTTGGATATAAAAAGAATGGCCGTGTACCATATGTTTAAGTTGATCGAGGCGTCGGATTCCAAAAAACAGACTTTCTTTCTGATTTACTTTAAAAACCGATTGCTTGCTGCTATAAAACCTTTGCGTTTCAACGATCATTCCCAATTGTACAAAGCCTTTCAAAACGGAATCGTATTTCAGGCCCCTCATCCTTTTATAGACACCCTCATTCACCAAAATCGCCCCTCTGCGATTCAAAGTTTCCAACATCTTCTGAAACAATGGCAACATCAATATTCTTCTCTCGAAATTGCCCACATTCTCCCTTTATTCGACTCCATTCTTGAAAAAGAGACGATTATCAAGCTGATTCGAGACATTTTTTATGAATACCGGCGAAACGGCAAATACTTTCTTGCCTATCGAGTCATACGCCTGTTAAAACAGTATGCTCCGGAAAATCCATGGGTAAAACAAATAGCCAACGATCTGGATTTCCGAAAATACGACGACATTTATCAAAACGATGATGCCTTATGGGAAAAAGATAAGCTTATGGCTGAACAACTCTTTTTTGAACGTACCGCCTATGATGAAAAAGCCTATGCAAAGCTTCAATCCGAGCTTCTCGAACAAAATCGGTTGATCGATGCAGCGGCTTTATCCATCCATCGCCTGTTGCATTCCAGCACACCGGAGCAAGATTATGAATCATTGCGCACGACACTCTCGACCTTTCTATCCGACCAAGATACAGCCCTCGTTTTGCTCCAGCTTCATCAACAAGGTGCAGCATTTCCGGCTCTTGAGTATGATCTATTTGATCTGCTTCTCAAGCTTCATTGGTATGAACGTGCGGTCAACTTTCTTTTTGATCAGCACTCCCCGATTACGGAATATCAATCTCAACAATTTGCCTCTATCTTGGCTGATCCCGCCATTCAAATGGATGAAATTCAGTTGGAAAAAATTAATACCCTTCCTGTCAACAAACAGAACGCAGGGACAATAGAAAAAACGATCCGATTGATTATTCCTCTTCTGCTGAAAAAACACGATTTGAACTATGTAAAAAAATGGCTTCAGCCTTTTGAAGAACAGCATATCCCTTTGCCTTCAGCAGCTAAAATCAATCGCATGCTGGCCATACAAGACGATCCTGATCAACAGTTTCTGCTTGGCGAACTGTATTATGAATTTCAACAGCCCAAGAAAGCAATCGACTGCTTCAGCTGGGAAATGGAGCTTCACCCGAACGATCCGAAACCTGTTCAGTGGCTGGCCAAAATATATAGTCATTTAGGAATGACGGAAGAAGCAAAAGCCTATCAATACATGTACTCCACCATGAAAAAATAAACATTTTATAGGTTCTTCCCGTTTCTTCTATATTGTTTCAAAAGCCGTTTGGCCAATCATCATCATTCGATGATTTAGACATCTCTTTTCGTTCCAAGCAAGTAAAGGGCCACGCACGACGCCCTTCAATCATCGGATGCCGTAGTCATCAGTCTATCCATAAACATTTTTTCCATGAATCAAACCAATCGAGTAGGAGGGAGCGATTAACTCCCGTCCTCTCACACCACCGTACGTACGGTTCCGTATACGGCGGTTCAATTAAGATAATTGACGCAAGTCTTTATAACTTCCGTGAATAGCTGTTCTCTTTATGCCAGTGGTCACTCCACCCTCCAAGAGGTCTCCCACGGGATTCACCGCTTCCTCCCTCAAGTGAGGTACTACGTTTTCTGTGTTCATCATGACTCACTGAATACCAAGGGCTATTCTCTCTTAATTGTTCGGTCCTTCTTAGTTGTTCTAGACCAACTAATACTATGACCTCTGCTGACTTCTGACGGTTCAGCTACTTATCACTAAGTAGGTTATGAAGAGTACTTCACATATCCGCCAGACCTCCCCGGGTAAGTACATGCACTTTCACACCATCTATCCGCCTCATTTACTCGATATGACCTTCGACAGAAAGAGCTTTGTTTTGTTATGCAAACTCACTCAATCATACCTAGCCTTATATGAGGTTCGTGTTCCTCGGACCGGTGTTTTGCCTCCAGCTTCCTTCAGATTCCGCGTCACCACGGACACCCTTGCTCTTGGCTAACCTCTACTTCTGTCTTCGGGGTTCGGGACTTACACCCTATAGTTCATGTACATGCCGGGCGCACATAAAGAAGACGGACTGATCGTCCGTCTTCAAATATCAATAAAATAATGCCATTTGAATGGGTTGTTGCATATTTTTTCGGGAATTTTAAAAATGTATCATCTTTTTCTACGGAGCAAGTCATTATGATGAAAGATCCTGTCTCCATTTGGAAAAAGCAGAACAGCTCCTTCTTATCCCGCTTTCTTCTCTTGATGAATTCTTCTTTCCTTCAATTTTTCAGAGATTAATGCAGCCACCAGCACATAACGTTTCGGTGCGCTGCCAATATAGTGGAATGGATAGCATGTCGTCAGCGTCAATGTCGCCCGCGGCTTCGGAACGATAACTGTACGATCGTTTTTTGGAACGATGCGAACTTTGTAGACTTTATAAGTAAACGTTCCTGCAGATGTTTCAGCAATCAACAAATCATTTTCCCTAACCTTTCCCAATTTTCGAAATACCGTATCCCGATGACCGCTCAACACACAATTATCTTTTTCCCCCGGCAATACACTTTCGGCAAAATGACCGACTCCTTTCGCCAGTTCATCCTCATTTGTCCCTTCGTAAATCGGCATACTGGCATGGAGCTTCGGAATAAAGAGTTCGCCAAACTTTTCACCCTGTTTTGGCCGGGCTGCATAGAACGGTTCTTCTTTTAGAGGCTGTACAGCTTGTTTTGCGTCGACCTGAACAGCCTTTTCATTTTCGTATTTTTCAGAAAAGAAAAGAGATTTCAAACTATTCCCGGTTAGGTAAAGACCACCGATCAGGAAAGCAACAGCGGCGATAAAAATCAGTCCATTTTTTTGTAAAAAAAGATTCATGAATGGTTCACGCGCCATTTGCGCAGTAATACGGCACCAATCAACAATGCGAAAATTCCGGCGAGTAGCTGTTCCATATAATGGCCGGCCGTTTTCGGCATCAGTCCGCCTTTAACAGTATGTTTGATCAGATGTGCTTTCGGCTGCCCTTTTGCGGCGCTGCCATTTATGGCTTTATTCACCGTATTTTCAATCACATCCGAGCCAAACAGATCAGCCGTAAAAATCATATCTGCCAAAAATTCTCCATGATCATTATAAAGTTCAATGAGCAAATTGCTTCCATTCGTTTTTTCCAACGTAATCAATTGCTTCCAGGACAGCGGGGTTTTCCGGCCGTTTTTCTCTAAGTAAAAACGGGCATCCATATGAAAAAGACTCAAGAAGTCGTGAAAAATATCTGCAAGTTCGGTAAGTTGAGCGTCCGTTAGATCAGAGGCGCTATCGAATTCCCCAATCGCTTCCATCCGACGATTCAACTCTTCCAATGATGGCAGCAACTGTTGCTCGTCTAAGTTTAAAGACTTCAAATGATCGATCAGCCGTTGTGTCTCCTCTTTAGTCAATCCAAACGGGGAAAGGGCATCGGCAATCGAATCGACATCCAGCCAATTTTCTTTGTTTTCCGGCATAAGCGCATAAAACGAAACGGTGTCTTCCAACGGGTTCATAAATTTATAAACATCGCGGATATCTTGGCCTTTTTCCAGTTCGCCGTATTCCACAAGCATTTGTTCCAATTCATCTTCAGAAGAAAACCCATACCTTGTCAATAAATCTTGCAAATCATGATCGTTAATCGGATTTCCAAGAACTTGTCTTACCTCTTCCACCGAATCAAATGAATCTAAATCTTCGCCATAAAATTTTTCCAATTGACTATTGACTACTTCTTTCGACATTCCTATTTTTTGAAGATATTGAGTCAGTTCTTTCTCTGGCGGTGCAGCAAGCTCAAGCGAAGGATTTACAGACAAAACAATAGCGGCAGACATAATGACGGCAGCAACTTTTTTCAATAAAATCCCCCCTAAAATATTATGATCCCACTAAATATAAAGGAAAACGACAAGAATAAATAGAATTGTAAATTTTCAGGAAATATGATAAAATACTTTCCATTTTCACCATGATCCGACAAATCCCTTATGGAAAAATCAGCTTTGAAAGCATAGAAAACGTTCTATTCAATTATTTATTTGCCTTCTTTCCTCAAAAAAGTATTTCACGTCGTCATTACCCAAGAATGCTGAAAATGATTTTCGGTAAAAATGAACCTATCTTATTTGAACGGCGTCTTTTGTAAAGAACAGAAACGGACGATCGATTTTTGAGAAAAAAGACGAAACAGTCCATATTATAAGGGAAATTTGAGTGATTTCCACCCGATTTTCCCCGATCTTCCGCATCTGAATTCCGGCACCGGCAAATGGATCCTTAAATCTCCTATAAGAAGGCGTCCCATTATTTTAGCAAAAAATGTCGTTCCGATCTATCAACCATAGAAGGCTCGAGCTTTTCTTCACAGGGGGTTGAAAAAAGGTGGATCAAGAACTCACCAATTTAATACAAAAGGCCAGGAGCGGGGATTTGGAGGCGTTCTCTACACTGGTTTCCAAATATAAAGGCCAAGTATTCCGCCATGCTTTTTCGATCGTGAATGACCGAATGGAAGCGGAAGATATCGCTCAGGAAGCTTTTGTAAAAGCTTACTCATCGCTATCCAAACTGGATAATGACTTTGCCTTTGTTTCTTGGCTGACAAGAATCGTGACGAATATTTGTTACGACAAATTAAAAAAAAGAAAAAAAATACAAAAATTGCAGCTGCAAAGCAAGGATCGAGCCGAACACATGAGTATGACCTCATCTATCGATCGGACACAATTGAAGCTTGAAATTCAGGAAGCGATGCAAAAATTATCCCCGGACCAGCGCACCATACTTTCGCTGCGCGACATCCAAGGATATTCGTACGATGAAATTTCCAAAATGTTAAGCATTCCCCTTGGTACAGTGAAATCACGCATCCATTCGGCCAGAATCGCGTTGAAAAAAGAAATTTTCGGAGGCGAGCACAATGAATGACCATGTTCATGAACTCCTGTCAGCGTTTATTGATGGAGAATTAAACGAAGAGGAAAGAAAAAAAGTAGCAGACCATGTAGCAGAATGCCGTCAATGCAGCACTGAGCTAAAAGAACTTCAATGGCTGAAAGAAGAACTGTTTGCCGTTTATCATTCCATCGAAATACCGAATGTTCAATTTGAACACTCTGTTGTCCGGAAAATAAAACAAATCTCCTCGCCGTATCGCCCAATGAATCGATATGTTCGTTGGACTATGAGTTTCATCGCCCTACTAATGGCTGCCTTCATTCTCTCGAAAATGGGGAACGTGTTTTATGTAGGAATTACACTGGCCACTTCCTTTGTGCATATCGGATTAAGCGTGACTCATGCACTGGCCTCGGTTCTTTCGTCCATTCCATTGCTCTTTCTCGCTTGTGTTATCATTTCCATGGTTATTTTAGGAACATCGATTTGGGCCATTCAGTTTTTGCTCAGGGTAAAAAGTCTAGAATAGGGAGATGTAGAACATGAAAGGGTTTAACATTTTGAGTGCCTTTCTTTCCATCATGGTTTTGACTTTGCTGATCGTTCACCCTGCTCTGGCAGCAGATAAACTTATAATAGACAAAAAAGATGTCATCGTTCCCGAAAAAGAAAAAGTGGAAAATGTGGTTGTACTTGGAAATGACGCCGAGATCAGCGGACATGTCAAAGTCGGAGTCATCGTCGTGAACGGTGACCTTACGATGAACAAAACAGCCGTTGTAGGCGGTCCTGTCATTGTGATCGGCGGTCATGTTCATCAAGAAAAAGGGGCTCGTATCTCCGAGCATCTCATCACCGTTAATCTAAACGATCCCATGCAAAACAGCTTTATCTTCGGCGGATTTCTTTATTTATTCACTTGGGGCATACGGCTTGCTTTTAGTATTATATTAGTGATTGGCACCGTACTGTTAGGGATTATTTTGAAACGCAGAACATTCAGACACGAAGAACTTTTATTGAAAAGACCCGGTAAAACGTTGATCATTGGATTTATGGCAAGTTTAGCGCTGACAACGTTATGCACGCTTCTGGCTCTCACCATTATTGGCATACCGGTTGCCTTGTTGATATTTGTCGCAAGCGCTCTTTCCTTTTTTATCGGATTGCTTGTATTCAGCAAAGAATTGGGCAAACAATTGAAATTCATGGATGGCAAACCTGAATGGCTGAAATTGCTCTTCGGTTCAGCGCTGGCGGTCTCTATGATTAATTTTCCTGTCGTTGGAAGTGTCTGTCTGCTCTTGCTCATATGGTTTTCATTGGGCATTGCCATGACATGGCTTTTTTCAAAACCGCTCTTTGAAAGGAGAAAAAGCAAAAACTCTGATTAATTCATAAAGGGTTTTTGTTTTTTCTTCCTCGACCCGCTTTTTCTGACATGAACTTTTTTTGGACAACCTCAGTCTTTTCTATTGATCACAAAGATTATTGGGGGAAGAAGAATGTCAAAAGTGACGAAAAACAAAATCCTTATTCTTTCGGGTACGTTCGGACAAGGACACCTCCAAGCTGCCAAAGCTCTGGAAGAAGCCGTTCAGCTATGTTTTCCAAATGTGCAGCCTGTTGTTTTCGATTTTATTGCATGGGCTCATCCTCATATGTATCCAATCAGCAATTATCTTTACATAAAAGGATTGAAAGTCTTTCCTCAACTATATGGATTTTTTTATCAAAAAACCCATCCAAAAAGCGTATTTTCAACAAGAATACAGTCGTTGTTTTTCGTTGGACTAAGAAAGATGCTCCAATTGCTGGAGAAAGAGAAACCCGCGGTCGTCGTCAGCACCCATCCATTTGTGTCCGGAATACTTTCTAAACTGAAAGAATATGGATTAACGAATATCCCTTTTGTGACCGTGATTACAGATCATACGGATCACAGTTGTTGGATTCACCCTTTTACGGATCTTTACATAGTAGGTTCCAATGAAAGGAAAAAGAGATTGCTCAGACGAAATGTCCCGGAAGAGAAAATTGCCAGTACGGGAATCCCCATTCAGACAAAGTTTCTTTATCCTTATAAACGCGATGAATTTATTGTCAAGCACGGACTGGATGCCGAGCTTCCTACCGTTTTGATTATGGGAGGCGGAGATGGCCTTTTTGGCAAAGGTTTTCTCAATTTGCCAACGCTTGAATCCATCCCGGAAACTCTGCAATTGATTATTTTGTGCGGACGCAATCAGAAATTAAAACAAAAGTTGGAAGTAGAACTAAAACAGTCTAAACATCGGATTCATTTATTCAGTTATGTAGAATATGTCCATGAACTGATGGCAGTTTCGGACATCATTATCACAAAACCGGGAGGAGTGACCACGTCAGAAGCTTTGGCCATGGAGCTGCCCATGATTCTCTATCATCCTCTGCCCGGTCAAGAACAAGAAAACGCTCGTTATTTAACAAAATCCGGAGCAGCCATTCTGTCTGAAAATCCCGATGACTTAATCTTTCAAATTTCCAATTTGATAAAAAATAAGCCGCTCCTGCTGAAGATGAAAAAGAACTCTGAAAGAATCCAAAAAAAAGCCGCCGCATTCGATGCGGTGTTGGCCATTTATCAACTAATGGCCATGACAAGCCACCCTACTTACATCGTGGCAAATGGACACCAATTGAAAAAACGGAAATCGGCACGTTTTTTTAAAAAAAGAACGTCTATCCTCCACATCAACGGCTGAACCGTTATAATAGGATAAAGATAGGGAGATTCCTGTGTCATCTATGAATCTTCCTAGGCCTTGTAGAGAAGAAAGGATTTTGATTTATGGAGAAAATCATGATCTGCTTTTTTGTCTTTTTATGTTTTTATATGTTTATTCCTTATCTATTATCCTTTTGGTTCGGTGTTGGAGCATTTCGAAAAGGGAACGGTGAAAGCCAAGTCGCTTTCACTTTCGACGATGGCCCCGATCCCGTGTACACAGCACAACTGCTTGATCTTTTAAAGAAATATGGGGTCAAAGCCACCTTTTTTGTCGTCGGATCGAAAGCGAAAAAATACCCTAAACTCATCTTACGAATGCATAAAGAAGGCCATTTGATCGGAATTCATAATTACGTCCATCGATCCAATTGGCTGATGACTCCTTGGTCCGTTGTCCGCAACTTGCGGGACTCCGCGGCCATTGTTCAAAATATCACCGGCGTTCGGCCGTCTTATTACCGTCCGCCTTGGGGTCTGATGAATCTCTTTGATTTTTTTCTGCACAAGGAATTTCGCATTATTTTATGGTCCGTTATGGCAGGCGATTGGCGCAATAAAGGGACGAGCTTGATCATACAAAATAAGCTCCTGAAAAGGATTAAGCCCGGGGACGTCGTTTTGCTGCATGATTGCGGAGACACGCCGGGCGCCCATATTGACGCTCCTCACTATATGTTAAAAGCATTAAAAGAAGTTTTGAAAGAATTGAGGCAGCGTAACATTCAATTTGTCCGTTTAGATGAAATGATCGATAAACGTCCTATGAAAGTCCTCCCAAAACGCTCCCAACATCATCGAAAAAGATAAAAATTTTCTGGAAAACGGGCGGGAAGTTTCTTCTTCGCCCGTTTATTCTGCTTTCTCCATATGACTTCGTTTGGAAGCTTTGATCATATTTAAGAGCCTGGAAATTTCGATCATCAAAATGATCAAGCTTACCCAAACTCCTCCAAACGTATAGCCAGCCACTAAATCACTTGGATTTTCCGACCCTAAATAAATGCTGCTGACTGAGATCAGTGCAAATATCAGCATTTCTAATACAACAATCAAAACACTTCCTATTTTTCTTTGACTATGCCGAAGCACGATGTACAGAAAAAAGATGTAAAGCACAACCCATAAAAAACTTAATTCGCTCGGGAAAGATTGGCTGAACATGTTTGCAGCCGCAATATAGCTGAACAAAATATGGAGGCCTTTGCTTAAAATAAGAGCTCCCAGTATGCAAATGACATAATATTGGAATTCCAACCATTTGTTTTTTCCTTTGAAGAAAATCCATATAATCGTTAAAAAACCCACAAACAAAAGAGAGTTTCGCGACAATAAGGAATACATAGAATCGATCGGCTGTTTCCAGCGAGGATCCACTATATACGAAACGACAGCCTTCGTGATGGTATTAAATTGTCCAAATTCATTTTCGATAAAATCTTGAATCATCCCTACCATCAGACTGAACAAAGCGATAAACACAATGGCCATCCCGAAAATCAGCAGCTTCATGCCAAGGAAGCTGTGAAATCGTTTAAACATGGCTTCAAATAACAAAATCAAGTTTTCTCGAATCTTGCGGATGTTTACTTTAATGTACAAGTATATAGCATACACAAGACCAATTACGACGCAGCCAATGATCATATATAATTTGGCCTCTTGATGAAATTGCTCCCATTTTGGGCCGAAAATTTTTCCCAAAAAAATGAACGTCCCTACCCACAGAAACACGCCGATATACGCAAAAACAACAAAAGATCGAAAAGGCAAGCGGGTGATTCCCGAAAATAAACTAGTCACATGACGAACGCCGGGAATAAAAAAAGAAAATAACAATAATCTTCTTCCGTATTTTTGATTCCATCTTGAAATTCTTTCTATTTTCTCCGGTCCTAAATGAAACTTGCTTCCATATTTATAGAAAAAAGGGGCTCCCAATTTAAATCCAATCCAATAGGAAATCGTGACTCCTACAATTCCCCCCAAGCCCCCAAAAAGGACAGCGAGAGCAAAATGGACTTTTCCTTGATAAGCAAGAAAACCGACATAGCTCATAAGAATTTCGTTCGGGACAGGAACAATGATCAGCTCCAGCATTAACGAAAAGAAAAGGACGATGTATCCATATTGATCGATTAAATGGATCAATAAGTGCAACTTTGAACTCCTCCTGATTTTGAAGCATTCTATCGTAAAAGACTTTTCATTATTCCCAAAAGTTCAGCTTCTTTTACAATCCAATGATCGGATAAACCGCCCCTCTCCATCACATCGATTTTTTATCATCATTCCTGCGTCACATTTCTTCTGTCACCGGTTTTGGTGGGAATTTTATCTATTTCGAAACAAATCGGTTTCCACTTACCCAGAATCGCCATGGGTAGTCTTTAGCTTCTCCCGTATTTTCGATGCCGATTCTCTTTCCTTGTGAAATTGCCACAGGTTCAAATCCTTTTGCAATAAACAAGGGAGGTTTTTGAAGAGGACGGCCATAGTCTGCCATTGTAATCCCTAAAGCCTTCGTCAATTTGCCGGGGCCGTTTGTCAGCTGGCGCACGTCCTTAATCTTGCTTCTTCTTTGAAACATCAAATCGATGCCTTCATAAGGTTCAAGTGCACGAACCAGCACCGCTTCCGGCTGTTCTTTGCCGCCGCTTACTACATTAAACAAACAATGGGTATGCATCACGTATGTATAAGCCACCCCGGCTTCATGAAACATAATCTCCGTCCGTTTTGTCCTCCTGTTGCCATAGCTGTGGGCTGCGCGGTCTGTCGGACCCATATATGCTTCCGTCTCTACAATAAAGCCAGAGGCTATTCCCTCTTCCGTCTCTTTTACAAGCAGACAGCCAAGCAAGGCTTTTGCCAATTCAAGGGTCGGCTTCTGGAAAAATTCTATCGGCAATGGTTGATACTTCATATGCCCTTCCATTTCTTTTTCCTCCACTTTGCTGTTATTCCTAGCTTTCATGATAATATTATCGAAATACCTTTCTCTTTTCATTACAAAGAAAAAACCTAAAAAAAGCAAGGCGCCTGCCTTTAAAACGCCTTGCTTCAGAATGTAGACAAAAGGCATCCGATTGGGCATAACCGGACGCCTTTTTGTCTACACTCTCTGAGGCCGCATCAAACTTAATCAGTCTTCAATACAGCCGAGGATAATTTTTCAAACAAAAAGTATTTACAATGTTATAACAATGTAATAACATATAACTAGAGAATAGAGTCTGCCCGCCCCCTATTCTCATGAATTCGTACAGGTTTCTACTTCCTTGTTATGTCAAAATATTTTTCCACAACGTCTATCACTCGTGATTCAAAATCACTATTGATAGGCGTGATTTTTTTGTTTCTTAGTACGATCTCACCTTTGTCTTTTCGCAACTCGACTTCAACGGTGTCGCCCTCATTTAATTGTATTTCTTTCAGCATATCAGCAGGCAAATTGACACCTAATGAGTTGCCGATCCTTCTGATTTTTCTTTCCATTCAATCACCACCAGCCTTTATTATAGCAATTTCGCCCGCTTAATATGCCAGAGACCATAATCATGCACAATTCCTCTGAAATTATTAAAGGGACTATCATCAGCCCCTTCCAAAATAGCAGCTTATGACAATAATGGAATTTGATATTGGATCCCTTTTTTATTGCCATCACAAACGTCCGAAAGAGGGTAGAATTCATAAAATAAAGGGGATTCGTTCCCCCCTTAATGCAAAAAATATTAAGAAAATACACATAACAATAATAGATCTGTTATATTGTGAGTAGGGAAAACGGAAATAAAAGAACTAGAAAGTTAAGAGAAAATGATTGCAACGATCCATTTCAATGTTACCAAATCGGAACTTTAAGAAAGAGAGCATATACCAGAATGGTTAAAAAATGACTATTCTTATTGGGAAAAAGTTGTTTTTGATAAAAATTTTCCTTGTATTTTGAAACTGCTGCTGATAAAAAGGGATTTTTAAGGGGTCTGATAGGGACATGAAACATGAGGGGACAATTAAAAAAAATTGCAATAGGATGGCGAACAGGATGAATAAAAACACTTTAAGCCAAATTTCATTTGTATTGTCCGGCATTTCAGTCCTTATATTCGGAATTATCAAAAGACAAGGACTGACAGCATGGGGGCTTTTTGTTTTGTTCTTTGTTATAGCGATTTTGCTTCGAAACTATGACAAAAAACGATGAGCAATAAAAAATGACCAGAAATCAAAGCATTATCCTTCCAGAGTATAGACAAAAGGCATCTGAATGGACATATTCGGATGTCTTTTGTCATTTTCATGCTTTTAAAGATGGCGGTCAGACCAAAAAGTTTATTTTATGCTATTACCGGACTTTTCGATGATCGGCAAGCCACCTTATTCACATTCATCGCAGCAAAAGTATCTTTGCCAGCATTTCATCCATCTCTATTTTTTAATGACACACAAAAAAGCTATCGGCAAATCCCGGTTTCGGATTTGCCGACAAACGAAAAGCAAGGCGCCTTTAAAACACCTTGCTTTTTTGGACTTTATAATGGGGCATGCAGGGTTCGAACCTGCGACCTGCTGATTAAGAGTCAGCTGCTCTCCCAACTAAGCTAATGCCCCGTCTTCTTAAGAACATCTATTATACTACCATAATTTACTTTATAAATCAAGCCTTTACGGATGAAAGTTTTACCTTAAAAAATCCGGGGAGCGCGAATGTTCCGATATGGATTGAATCGACATCAAGAGAAGGCAACCGCTGATTCATACGGAACGCTCCCCTTATTAGGTTAAGCCGCCTTCTCACTTTTACGGTTTGATTTCTCTACCCAGTAAGCCGCTCCTGCAATGAGGACAACCAGCACAATCTGCGGAAGGATCGTTTCCATTGTCGGATAAAAACCGATCCATTCAATATTAGGCAAAGATGCCAAAGTATGCGCCGGAAGCAACTTGGCAACTTGCAAGGCATGGACGCTTACTCCGAGAATTTTAAACGATAAAAAGTAAATCAGCACAGTAGCAACCAAGAAAAACGGTCGAACCGGGATTTTGACGCTGAAATGAATAATCAAAAACCCAACGATGAACAAGATGACCAACGCTATTCCGATTCCTGCCAGCAATCGGCCGACACTCATCGAAGGAGCCATCCCAACATAAAAAATGATGGTTTCTGCTCCTTCTCTAAAAATAGCCAGAAAGCTGATCAACGACATCGTCCAAAGACGGCCGCCTTCAAGCGCTTGATTCATTTGCTGCTGAATATATTGATTCCATTGACGAACATTGGACTTATTATGCAGCCATGCCCCCACCGTCAACATCATCACAACGGCCGCGATTCCGGCAAACCCTTCAATATACTCACGGCTGGAAGCACCTGTCATTTTGGAAAAGGCCAAACTTAACACGATCGCAAACAATGCACTGGCGAGAATACCAGCGCCGGCCCCTCCCCATATCCATTTTTGTTTTTCCGCCTGATTCGTTTTTTTCAAAAAGGCGACAAGAGCCGCAATCACAAGCAATGCTTCCATGCCTTCACGCAGCAAAATCAAAGCGGCATCCCAAATGCTGTAGCTTGTTTGTTTCATTAGAGACTCGAGGCGGGAATGTAAGTCATTGATGATGGCTTCTGCCTTATGGATATCACCGCTGTTGGAGCTTAAAATACTGACTGCCGCCGGTACTTTCGTCTCCATATCATTGTACAATGCAGCGTCCCGAGTTTGAACTTCCCCTTCTACCATCGGCCAAATCGTTAAAACCTCATTTAAGGAGGAAACGGCCTTTGATTTATCATCCTTTTGGATCGCTTGGACACTATCCTTTAATAGTCGGTTTAAATCAGAAAGAGTATACTCTTTTGAGTTCGTTTTGGCGGACGCCTTTCCGGATAAAAAGTCATCAACCGATTGTTTCAATGACTGAAGGCTGTCTGTTGCCTTTTTTTGATCCACTGGCTCTTGGGTAAGAGCAATTCGCAAAAAGGACATATTTTTTTCGATTTCTCCATAAGAGGCAACACTTTGTTGTCGAACAGCCATTTCCGCCTCTCGATTCCATACGGTCTCAAATTGGCGATATTGATTATAGGCTTGTTCCCATTTTTTACTTTCAATCAAAGTTTTCATTTGTTCCATCATCGGCTGCAGTTGACGGACTTTATCTTTTTCTTCCTCTTTATTGCCTTTTGATTGCTGTTCTTCCAAAAGAATCAGCTGGCTTGATAAAGCGGAGAGAGCATGACGGAGATCCCCTGCATTTTTTTCGTGTAAAGCTTTTTTCGCCTTTTCCAATTCTTGGTTGATCCGCTTTACCTGTTTGCCGCTTGGTTTTTGAAGCGTATTCCATTCTTGCTCAAATTGCTGGATATCCTTTTGAATGACATCCCAGTCAGCTGATGATTGCGTATGCGTTAACGCATCACCGATAGGAACATACAATTCATCATACCCTTTCTCGGCATAAGCAGGAGAAATCTTTAGAAAACAAACCAATATGCCGATCACGACGATGATGATGTGAGATCGTTTCAAAATATCATCTCCTCATTTCCAAACGAGACTCTATTCAAACAGAGACTCTCCGATATAGCCGCCTTTTTTTACACCGGGGAAGCAGGCAAAAATGGCGCTTCCGCGATGGGTAATATATTCGTTTAATTTGTCGTTTTGAGAAAGCCTGGATTGAATGGGAATAAATTGCCGGCTAGGCTTGCGTTGGTAGCACATAAAGAGCAAGCCTGCGTCCAAACTTCCGGTTTTTGGATCCATCCCGTCGGCATAAGAATACGAACGACGCAAAATTTTTTCCGTTCCGTCATGATGCGCCAGCCGAACATGTGAATCGACCGGAATGTAATATTGACCATCCGGCCGTTTTTTCTTTAAATCAAGAGGATCGAATTCATCTTTTTGGCCAAGCGGAGCCCCGCTTGCTTTATGACGGCCAAAAGTCTCTTCCTGGTCGCGCAAACTGGACCTGTCCCATACTTCAATATGCATTTGAATTCTTCTGACGACTAAATAAGATCCGTTGATTAGCCAATTAGGCCCGTCTCCCGGCTGAACCCATACATACCGATTCATTTCTTTTGCATTGTGCACATCCGGATTGACCGTTCCATCTTTAAATCCAAATAAATTCCGCGGCGTATCTTTTTTGGAAGAAGCCGCTTGCTTGGAACGCTGAAATCCGGCTTGCGCCCAGCGGATCGTCGCTTTGCCGCGGGCGATTCTGACCAAATTTCGAACCGCATGGAAGGCCACTTGGGCGTCGTCTGCGCATGCCTGAATGCATAAATCTCCTCCGCACCATTTCTCATCCAACGCATCGAGAGGAAACTTCGGCAGTTCTTTTAATTCTCCGGGTTGCTTACGCTTTAAGCCAAAGCAATCCTTTCCATCTTTTACAAAAAGCGTGGGCCCCACACCAAAGGTAATCGTTAAATTAGAAGGCGAAAGCTCCTCTGCTTCTCCTGTATCTTTAGGGGGCAAAAAGTCGTTGCCGGAATTCTCTCCGACCGGCTTTCCGGCCGTCATCAACGCAGCGGCTTTCGTCCAATCTTGAAAGAGATCAATTAATTCTGATCGGCTCTCAGCTGTTACATCCATTGCAGCAAAGTACACATGATTTTGCATTGGTGTCGCAATTCCTGCTTGATGGGCACCATAAAAAGGAACGGTTTCGTCCTCTTTATCTTCTTCGGCCGCTTCCGGGAATAAGTTCGTCATCGTGAGCAGACTTCCGGCGCCGCTAGCCCCAAGCGCAAGGCCAATTCCTCCGGCTCCCGCTATTTTCAGCATATCTCTGCGGGAAATCTGCTTAGACAAAAAAGTTGGTTCTTCCGGTTGTTTCTTCGATTGTTCCGTCATTATGATTCCTCCACAACAATGCCCATTTTGGAAAGAGGCTCTGCCAGTGCATCAATCGCTTGGCTTAATTCTTTTACCTCTGCGGACGTTAACTCAGTGTATGGAACATATCCGTCGCCTTTTTTATGCTGATTGAGCAATTGGTTGACTTGATCAAAATGACTTCCGATTTCATCCGAAAGCTTCTTGTCTTTTTTCTCTAAAGCAGGCTTCAGCAACTCATAAATTTTTTCAGCTCCTTGGACATTTGCGGCAAAATCGTATAAATCAGTATGGGAATAGCGATCTTCTTCCCCCGTTACTTTCGATGTCGACACTTCATTCAATAAATCAACCGCACCGGTAATTAATATGTCCGGCGTCACTTTGACCGTTTCTACTTTGGCACGCAGCAATTTTACATCTTTCAACAATTGGTCTGCATATTGCTCATAGCCAACTGTCGTGTTCTCTTTCCACAAACCTTTTTCAATTCGATGGAATCCCCGCCATTCCGATGCCGGAACATCTCCTTCACGGGCGTCAATTTCAGGATCGAGGTCTCCAAATACTTCTGCAATCGGTTCTGACCGCTCATAATGCATCCGAGCCAGCGGATAAATTTGTTTTGCCTTTTCTATGTCACCGCTTTTGACAGCGTTTGTAAATTGTTCCGTGTCTTTTACAAGTTCATCTATTTCTCCAATGGCATAGCCACGATACTCTTTTGTGACTTGCGCCAATTCTTTTGACTGCTGCGTTGAAGCACTTTTGTCCGTCTTCTTAGGCTCAGAGTCTGTTTTAGAAGATTGAGAACAGCCGAATAACAGGCTGGATGATAACAATGTCACGAATGCAGCTTTCCAAATTTTCACTTTTCTTTTTCCTCCTCCATAGATGAATATGTATTCTATCAATCGAATAAAATATCAAACCGTTACAAATGTATTATATATAATAATGAGAATCATTTTCAATACTATTTTCATTCATTTTTCACAAAAATCCAACAAAAAGAGAAAAAACCAATTATTTGTCTGAAAAATAAAACTGTTTTACAATAGAATTAGATTCATATAATCGACATGGTAGGAGGGGTCCCTATGGGGAAAACGGAAGTCGTACGTCAGCCGGAATACGAAATTGATTCTGTATTTTTAGAGCGCTGGTCTCCACGTTCATTTTTAGAAAAAGAGGTGCCGGAAGATATCCTGCTTAGCCTGTTTGAAGCGGCACGATGGGCGCCGTCTGCTTTCAACCTTCAACCATGGCGCTTCATTCTGGCTCGGACTAAAGAAGACCGTGAAAAATTCATGACGTTCATCGGTGAATTTAACCAAACTTGGTGCAAAAAAGCTCCCGCATTCGCTTTGATTATCTCTCAATTGACTAGTGAAAGGGGCAATATCGGTTCTCACGCTTTCGACGCAGGCGCCGCTTGGGGTTATTTATCCTTGGAAGCAACGAGAAAAGGCTTGATTACGCATCCGATGACAGGAATTGATTTTGACAAAGCTCGTGAAGTATTGAATATTCCGGAAGACTATGCGATCGATGCTCTTATCGCCATTGGCTATCAAGGAGAAAAGGAAGCTTTGCCGCTACACTTGCAAGAAAGAGAAGTGCCATCCACTCGCCGGCCTGTGAAAGAATCCATCTTTGAAGGCAGCTTTGGCGAACCGCTTAAATAAGCAGTGGTGTACCTCTTATCTTTCACACATCGTACATATCTGTTACGTTTCTTTGATCGTTTTTATTGTTTTTTCTGGCGTTTTCGTTTTAATCGAATACGCCAAGAGCTAAGCGGTCGAGTATAGGTTCGATCGTTTTATCGTGTGATTACAAGCTATTTTGAATGAATATTGAACGATTTTTTCTCGCAAAAAAACGGTGCCCCGGAAGTCAGTTAGATAACCCGGGGCACCCTTTTTAATGTAAATCTTTTTATAGTATGATCGCGAATTTCATTCGCTTTCCGCGAGCGAACCGCAGCCTTCTCGCTCGTCCCTCGCTGCTAGGTATCGCCTAGTCTTGCTTTTCCCGCAGGAGTCTCGCCCATTTTGAGATCGTCACATTAAAATGTACCTAATGGTAGCCGTTTTGGCCATTAGCTGAACCGGATGTTTTTCCTTTCGGCTTTTGCTTGCTGTTTTGTTTCGTTCCGCCGTCTTTTTTCTTAGCCAACGAACTCCCTCCTTCGCATATAGGTAACATGCATTCCTTAATATGTGCAAAAAACGGAAGAAAATTTATCCCTTATTTACAAGAAAAGAGCGTTGATTACATCCTGCTGAGAACACTCGCCCTTTATGCCTCGATTGGTCTACTCTCCATCCTTCGAGAAAAAATCCTATTTATTCCCTTTAGTACATTTTTAAAGCATAAAAAAACCCAGCAACCTTTGTTGTTGCTGGATCGTTCTTTTTGGGCAAATACTCGGAAGTTATTCCCCTAAATCCACATTGTGGTACACTTGCTGAACATCTTCTAAATCTTCTAATGCGTCAATCATTTTTTCAAATTTGGCTTGATCTTCTTCTGAAAGGGTGACGTAATTTTGTGGAATCATCGTTAATTCCGCCACTTTAAAATCCGTTATTCCCACATTCTTGAATGCTTCTTGAACGGCATGAAATTGATCAGGGTCAGCATATACGATAACCGTGTCATCTTCTTCAAATACGTCCCGTACGTCCACATCTGCTTCTAATAATAATTCCAGCACTTCATCCGCTGTTTTCCCTTCGACTCCAATAACCGCCGTGGCATCAAACATATAAGCTACGGACCCGCTCACACCTAAATTACCGCCATTCTTTCCAAACGCTGCACGCACTTCTGACGCCGTACGATTCACATTATTCGTCAGTGCGTCCACGATCACCATCGATCCATTTGGTCCGAATCCTTCATAACGAAGTTCATCGTAGTTTTCATCGGAACCGCCCTTCGCTTTTTCAATCGCACGTTCAATAATCGCTTTAGGCACATTATACGTTTTCGCACGTTCCAGTACCACTTTTAACGCACGGTTGGCTTCCGGATCCGGTTCTCCTTGCCGGGCCGCTACATAAATTTCACGTCCAAATTTCGCATAAATACGACTCATATTCGCATCTTTCGCAGCTTTTTTATCTTTTATATTATTCCATTTACGTCCCATGAAGTTCCACTCTCTTTCCGACACAAAATGATTCACAACACTTTTAAAACATCCATTCAAGGTGTGGAGACGGAATTTTTCATAAAAACCACTAAATCATATGAAGATGACGCACTTATCTGCTTTTGAATTATACACCAATTGCATAGGTGGTTTCGAGTGTTGTTTCATACGTTTCAAGAAAAAGATACAATATCTTCTATTCCGCCTGTTTTTTCCTTATTCCAGGATGAAACATGAAGGAATGCCGTTTTTACTGCTTTTCACGCAAAATTTACTATCATTTTCCGATTCAGAAAAATATGGATAAGTTTTTTTATCCTTTACGGAAACGATCCTTTTGCTATTAAATTTTACTGAGACAAGATCCCTGCCAAACACATTGGTGAAACGGCAAAAAAAGGACCATCAGCAGAAAAGCAAGTTTCTGCTGATGGTTTTTATTGGTCATCTTGATCTTTATTCATCAAACGCAAAGCTTCCCGATATTGATCATCTTTTATGGGATCTTCCACTTTTGAAGGATTTTCCTCATCTGAATGGTCGGCGTCTTTCGAAACTTGCTTCCAAAAGTTTTTCAGCACTTGCCGATACTCGTCATCCGCCATGATCGATTGAAGATCTTCATCCTCGTGATGCCGGACATGATCGTCAGATTGGGGGAGCGGCGGCCGATCTGTTCCGGACTCTTCCTCTTCTTGACGTTGAGTACGTTCTTCCTCCGATCGGCCTGATGGTTCCTTAGTGACGGCACGGGTATTGACGGTCACTAAACCGGTGAGTACCAAAATCGAAAGGATGATACAAATAATCGTTGTCAGCATCCGGTCATCCCCCTATTCTTCCTCTGCCATTTTCTTGGCCACCCGAGCCACCCGCTCACCAAGGGCCCTTCCCAATTCCAACCCATTGTTGTCAATCGGTTCAGGGGAGTCAGGCGGACAGCTGATTCCCACGCCATAATATGAACCGTAAAAAGCATTTTCAGGAATATTACCCGGCAAGCCGACGACAATCATTCCATGGTGAAGCATGGGGGTGATCAAATTCAGCATGGTGGATTCAACACCGCCGTGAATCGTAGCAGTCGTGCAAAAAACGGCTCCAACTTTATTCACCAGCTTTCCTTCCGCCCAAAGGTAGCCGAGACGGTCAATCCAAGTTTTCAAGCCTGAACTGACCGTGCCAAAATGTCCCGGTCCTCCCCAAATAATGGCATCCATTTCCGGAAGTTTATAAATATCGGCATCCTTCACATGATCGATGAGGACTTCCGCTCCGGGCACTTTCTTCGCACCCTCCGCAATGGCTTCAGCGAGAGTTTTGGTATGCCCGCCTTCGCTGTCATACACCACATAAATTTTCATTGGGTCTACCCTCCTGTTCTTTGAAACTTAAGCTTACACTTCCTTCGGCCGCTCAGAAGGAGAAGGAAGCATCGGAACATTCCGCTTTCTTTTTGCCGCTTTATCGCGTACTTTGTCTTTTCGGACATCGCGCAAAAATAGACTTAGGATGAGCCCGACGATACATAACCCGGTTGCCCAATAAAAGGCATCATTAATTCCGTTCACATTGGCTTTCAGCAAGATTTGGCTGTAAAGCGAAAAAACAGAAAGTTGCTGAGCCATTTCCACCGGCAAATGCGTCGCCCCCGCCATCGAATGGACAAAAGCTTGAAACGACTGCATAAACGTTGGATCAGCTGTGCTCATGCCATCCGCCAAGTTCGCATAATGGAAATTGGTTCTGTTGGAATAGATAGTGGTAATTAAACTGGTTCCTAACGCACCGGATATTTGGCGAAGCGTATTCGTCATCGCCGTTCCATGGCTGTTCAAATGTTTAGGCAATTGATTCATTCCGGCTGTCATAATTGGCATCATCAATAGAGACATCCCAAAAGAACGAATCATGTAAAGGCCTAAAATATGTTCATAAGAAGTATGGATGGATAAGCGAGTAAATTCATAGGTTGTCAAGATCGTGACAATTAAGCCAACTGCTGCAAGCGGCCGCGGTCCTACTTTATCAAACAGCATACCTGAGACGGGCGACATCACCATCATAACAAGTGCACCCGGAAGCATTAACAATCCGGCCTGAAGCGGTGTAAATCCCCGCAAATTTTGCAAATAAATCGGCAGCAAGAAAATGCCTGCAAACATGGCCACTGTGATGATCGCGCTAATCACATTGGATAACGAAAACATGTCGTATTTAAAGACACGAAAATCAAGAATTGGTTTTTTCGATGTTAATTGTTGAATGACAAAGGCTACAATGCCTATCAAACCAATGACAATCGTTGTGAGGACAACAGGATCCGTCCATCCGTCTGTTCCCGCTTCACTGACTCCATATAATAGCGAAGCCACGCCTATTAAAGACAATAAAGCTCCCAAATAATCGAGTTTGATCTTTTTCGGCTCCATAATGTTTCGCAAGGTAAAGAAGGAAATCAGAATGATTAAAATTCCCAGCGGCACCATGGCGTAAAACATAATACGCCAAGAATAGTTTTCAATCACCCATCCTGATAAAGTAGGGCCGATGGCAGGCGCAAACATCATCGCCAAACCGAAAATCCCCATCCCTCTTCCGCGCATTTCCGGAGGGAAAACAAACATAATGATCGTCATAACGAGAGGCTGCATCACTCCGCCGCCAATCGCTTGAATTAAACGACCGATTAACATGGTGGAAAAATTAGGGGCAATTCCGCATATAAAAGTCCCCAACGTAAAAAATACCATGGCCACTAAAAACAAAATCCGGGTGCCGAAACGTTCGATTAAAAAGGCTGACAACGGAATCAACGCTCCGTTGACTAGCATGAATCCTGTAGACAGCCATTGGATCGTCGTAGCTCCAACCCCAAAATCCGTCATCATATGGGGCATGGCAACGCTTAGAAGCGTCTGATTCAAGATGGCCAAAAACAGCCCCAGCATGAGGACCGCCAATAACGGGATATGCTGTCGGATTCCTCGGTTCGTTGTATCAGCTGATTCAGAAGCCATTCTCGACTGCCTCCTTTCCGATTGAATTCATGACGATTATTTAGAAATTTTCACTTCTGCGTTCATGCCAGGCAGAACTTTATCCGATGGATCTTTGATCGAAATTTTCACCGGAACTTTTTGTGTAACTTTTGTGTAGTTTCCGCTGGAATTTTGTTCAGGTAATAAGGAGAAAACAGAGTTCGTTGCATAGCCGATTTCTTCTACTTTGCCATCAAATGTTGTATCCGGATCGCCATCCACCGTTATGGTCACTTTATCTCCTTTTTCAATGTCCTTAAGATCGGTTTCTTTAATATTGGCTACAATGTAGAGATGACTCAAGTCAGCTGTTTGAGCCAACGTTTGTCCCGCTTGAACAATTTGATTTTTTTGCACTTGATTTTTAATAATGGTCCCTTTTTCAGGAGATGTTACCGGAATCGTCGTTTTGCCGTCTGAAATTTTCCCAAGCAAATCGTCCTTCAAAACTTTATCTCCTTCTTCTCCGGTCCAGTCCACTAATTTGCCGGAAGCTGTCGCCACAACCGGAACCATATCCGCTGATACTTTTGCATCATCGGTTTTCAAGTAGTTCGTGGTTTGATAGTAATAATAAGCTCCTCCTGCCAACAACAAGATCACGACAATGATCCCTACTAAATTCAATAGAACTAAACGTCCTCTTGACATTCTCTTTTTCTCCTTTCATCTCTTTATACTTACTCTATGCATTTAACATAAATAGAAACCGGAAGTTTTTCACAAAAAACCTCCATGAAGCGATCCTAATATAAATGAGTCATTTCCATCCCTTAGAACAAAAAAATTCCTGTGAAAGGTTTTTTTTTGCTCAAGACACCTTATCGCCACCCCTTTGAAAAACCGCATTTCTTCTTTGGCGATACTGGTTTTTAAAAATCCTGAATGATTGAAAATCCTCCACCCAGGATCCGCCGTTTCAATCAAACCGTTCGAAAACAATTCCAGTCGCAAGAGGCTTATTTCTTCGCCCATAGCCATTCTTTTGAAACAAATTTCCGAAAGAACTAGCAATCTCCCAACTTCCTATTTGTGGATTAGTTCACAATCCCTTTTTTAGCCATAAACCATGCTAAAGAACTGAAACGGATGGTTAACCTTTTTTCCATTGTCTGCATATAAAAGGTCGCCGCTTTTGAAATTTCGTCAACCATACGGAATGGAAACGACCGATGGTGAACGGTTCAAGTATTCTTATTGAAGTGAGCACTTGATTTTTTATGGATGGATGACAGCGATCCAATCATGCCTACTCCTCGGCGATGGAATGAATCAGGTCATGTTGATGGCACTCGGCTCACTCCTTTCCTAAATAAAAATTTAAGCGATTTAAATATTATTACAGACAAGTTCACAATGTCAACCATTTTGTCACAATTTTTTTCTTGGATTCTTGCTCTTTTCGAAACGAGAAAAATGCGTCTGATCTCCCAATAAAAGCGCATTTATGAGAATAAAAAAATAAAAGTAGTACCTTCTGGCCAAATCATCCTACTTTTTATTTGTCTTGTGAAAGTTTGACAACACCTTTTAAATTGTTTAATATTTAATTATGTAAAATATCAGCAGGGATATGAGAGGACGAATGAAGATGCTCCAATACGAAAAAGAGTTTTTAGATAAAATGGAAATGATTATGGTTTCTATTAGTAAAAAACTGCGCCCATTGATAGAAAAAAATATGCAGCCATTCGGGATTACCGGGCCCCAGTATCATATCATGAAAATGTTGAAGCGCGAAGGTCCTGCCCGAGCGACTCAATTAGCAGACATGATGAATGTGAAACCAAGCGCCATTACTGTGATCATTGATCGATTAATTGAACGCGGGCTTGTCGAAAGGTGCCACTCCGACACAGATCGACGAGTAGTCATGATGCAATTGACGAAAGCCGGCGAAGAGCTGGTGGAAACTGTCAGTGTATCTTTCAGTCAACTGATGGGCACCTTTTTTTCTCATTTTTCCAACGCGGAATTGATGACCTTTTACCAATTATATAAAAAGCTCGATCAAGTCATCGACGAGGTTTTGTCCGAAGAAAAATGATCCCCTTTTGAAAGCAGGATAGATCAACGTCGAACAAAAAGTCGGTTCCTGCTTAGGAGCCGGCTTTATCGATCCGCCATTTCGTTTTTGCATCAAAAAAGCAGGATTTCTCCAGTTGAAAACGAAACGCCGCCTGTTCTCCCGCTTTCCATCCTTTATCGGAAGGCACTTTGGCTAAACATGGTTGACCTCCGACGTGAAAAGACAAGATGGTTTCGGCCCCCATAAACTCGACTAATTGAATATTCGCCGTCACGGTTGCAGAATCTGTCATCCCCTCAGAAAACGCGATAATGTGCTCCGGGCGAATGCCTAGAAGGACCGTTTGCCGATCATACCCGCGTGCTTTCAGAAACGATGCTTTCTGTTCCGGCAGCTTAAAAAACAGGTCGCCGATCTGAAAGAAACCATTTTCCAACCTTCCAACGAAAAAATTCATCGCGGGGGAACCGATAAATTCGCCGACAAATTGATTAGCCGGATTTTCATACACTTCTTGCGGTGTTCCCACCTGCTGAATTTCTCCCTCTTTCATGACAACCAGCCTTGTCCCCAACGTCATGGCCTCTACCTGATCATGCGTTACATAAATAGAAGTCGTTTTTAGTTGTTGATGAAGCTTTTTAATTTCATTTCGCATTTGAACCCGGAGCATCGCATCTAAATTGGATAGCGGCTCATCGAATAAAAACGCCTGCGGATGACGAACGATGGCCCTTCCCAGCGCTACCCGCTGCCGCTCGCCTCCCGACAACTCCCTCGGCTTCCGATCCAGTTTTCCTTTTAACCCCATCACATCTGCCGCCCATCGCACCCGCTTATCGATCTCTGATTTAGGGAGTTTTTGCAGCTTTAAACTGAAAGCCATATTTCCGTAAACGGTCATATGGGGGTACAAAGCGTAATGTTGAAACACCATGGCCAAGTCACGGTCTTTCGGTGGAATGTTGTTGATTAATTTTCCGTCTAAATATAAATTCCCTTTTGTAATCTCTTCAAGCCCCGCAGCCATTCGCAGCACCGTTGATTTTCCGCTTCCAGACGGCCCTACAATCACGAGAAACTCTTGATCTGAAATATGTAATGAAAAATCCCTTACCGCCTTTATGCCGCCGTGATACACTTTAGAAACGTGTTCAAACCGGATGTCAGCCATTCATCATTTCCCCTTCCCGAACGCCTTTCTCCCTTCAAGTATAAACTTTCCCATTTATGAAGCAAAAATTTTTTCGAATCGGACACACTATCAACGAAAGGAGGAATGCGATCATGGCAAGAAACAACAGACCTCTTGTACCCGGTGCCAGAAAAGCGCTCGATCAGCTGAAAGCGAATATCGCCGGCACTTCTCGTCCCCAAGATGCCAAATTTGAAGCGGCAAAAGAAGCGGGCGTTCCGTTAAAAAAAGGGTATAACGGCGATCTGACATCTGAACAAGCCGGAAAAATCGGAGGAAAGATCGGCGGAAATATGGTGAAAAGATTGATTGAATTGGCAGAAGAAAACTTAACGAAAAGAAAATAAGCACGTGGTCTCCTCCAAGCCCCTTATAAAGGAGGAGTCCTTTTTTCATTCGCTGTAAGTTTTGTGCTATAGTAATAGAATAGAAAACCGAATGTCGCTTCATTCTCAAAACCTATGATTCAACCAAAGGGAGATGAAAACAATGGGTTTAGTGAATAAGGGTATGACGGTTTTACATTTTGATGAAACATACAAACTGCAGTCAAAACTTCAGCTTTTTCCTCACGAAAACATTGACTTCTACGATCTCCAACACGTGAACTTATACTGCGAACAAGATTCTTTAACCAAAATTGAACAACGTCTTGCCGAAAGACGGAAAAAAGGGATGACGCTGATCGGAAGCGGAAACTACCATTATGTCACATCCTCTTTGTTAAAAGAAATCAAAGAGCCCTTTACGCTTGTCTTATTCGATCACCATCCTGACATCGGCCGTTCCGACGAATCAGACACGTTGCTTTCTTGCGGATCATGGGTATCCTATGCCCTAAAGAACATTCCCATGCTGAAAAAAGCCGTGATCATTGGACCAACCTCTCTTAAGAATCAGGATTCTTCTTTGCCTAACGCGACCATTTTTCCATACAACAGCCACAGAGTTTCTTCCAAGATGATTCTTTCCAACATACCAACAAACACCGTTTATATCAGCATCGATAAAGATGTGCTCAAGAAAACAGACGCCATCACCAACTGGGATCAAGGACAAATGTCTCTCGCTTCATTGCTCCATCATATAGAGGCACTGCTGCAATATAAAAACGTATACGGAATGGACATTTGCGGAGAAGCAAAATTCTCGCCCGATCAGTATTTCGATCCAAACTTTCAAGACGCCCTTCGCAAAAACGAATCCGCTAATATCAAAATTTTGCAAACTTTTTTTGAAGGAGCTTCCCATCTAAAAGGAGCATAACGAGACCGTCCTTTCATTCACAGTTGTCAGATTCCTCATTTATTAGCTGATTCAGCCAAAGTGTTATTTGCCACTTTTAACGGAAGTACTGGAATGGCCGCATAAAGAAGACTTCAAATCTTGATACTGAACCAGCTTGCATCGGCAGAGGGAAGCAAATCCGTTCGTTCATGCACTGCTTTCCTTTCTCGGGAAAGCAGTTTTTATTTTGCTTGAACGGCAGTCCTGCCATACAGATTGAAAAGGTCCATAATCATAAATGAAGGAACCTTTCAAAAAATTTTTGCCAAGAGGAGGAAGAACAAATGAAGATCAATGAGCAGCTCGTATTAGTAACCGGCGGAAGCAGAGGTCTTGGCGCGGCAATAGCCCGTTCTTTTGTCCGAGAAGGAGCACAAGTCATCATCAATTATTACCAAAGCAAAGAAAGAGCTGAAAAATTGGCGGAGGAACTCGGACCTCGTGCATTGGCGCTGCAAGGAGACGTTCGCAGCAAAGAAGATATGGAAAACCTGTTTCGAAAAGCAGAAGAGCATTTCGGAAAATCGGTCACGACCATTATTCATAATGCCCTGATTGATTTTCAATTTGATTCCGATAACAAAAAAGACGCCTTTGCGATTGAATGGGAAGATGTTCAAAAGCAGCTGGAAGGGAGCGTACGCGGAGCGCTGAACATCATTCAAGCCGGTTTAGAAAAAATGAAAGCCTCCAAATTCGGCCGAATCATCACCATCGGAACCAATCTTTTTCAAAATCCCGTCGTTTCCTATCATGACTATACAACAGCCAAGGCGGCATTGCTTGCGTTGACGAGAAACATGGCACAGGAATTAGGCCCATATAACATCACCGTCAATATGGTGAGCGGCGGATTGCTTAAGACAACCGATGCCAGCCGAGCCACTTCGGATGAAGTATTTAAACTAATTGAAGCAACCACTCCGTTAAGACGTGTGAATTCTCCGGAAGAACTGGCAGATGCCGTCCTCTTTTTCGCCTCGCCGTGGAGCCGCGCCGTCACGGGCCAAAACTTAGTTGTCGACGGCGGATTGGTGATGGACTAACGAAACGGCACTTACTTTTGATTGGAAGAAGATCGTCTGTACATGTCTTTTCCATATGTGAACATGAAAAACTTGGTTTATTACTCGAAACGCCGTCCCTGATTTTGGAGCCTGCTCGCCCCAATGAAATCAACCGAATGTAAGGAGAGGTTTTTTTGAATGCCGAACAAGAAATTGAAAAGTTAAAGTATCATCAAAGTTTATTGTTGACGATGCTTTTAGATAAGGAAGATACGGATTTTTCCTTGATGATGTAAATTATTTTGTGTAAGCAAATTTTTCTACTAGAAAAAAAGAAAAAGGCAGGGTATTCTCAGATTTGCGACCAAACAAAACTGAAAGGAGATACCCTACCTTATGAGTAATAGTATACTCAACTCAGATTTCGCAAATCAACTGGAAAATATGATAAAAGATTTTGTTCAAGAAAAGCTTGAATTCATCATGAGAGAAGAAATCAAAAATTTCCTCCAAGTGGAACAGGAACACGTTCAAAACTCAAGAAATGGTTATTATCACCGTACTCTTGATACAAAGTACGGGAAAATAGAAGCTCTTACGGTTCCAAGAGATCGCAACGGGGATTTCCAGACTCAACTGTTTGAGCCTTATCAACGTCAAGACGGCTGGCTGGAACAGGCGATTATTAAAATGTATCAAAGTGGGATGAGCACTCGAGAAATTGGGAAGTTTATCGAAAGAATTCTTGGTTCAACCTACTCTCCTACCACGATTAGTCATATTACAGATGCCGCGTTGGAGGATATTCAAAAATGGCAACAACGTCCATTAAACAAACGGTATTCTGTGTTGTATCTTGATGGGTTTTATATAAAAGTTCGTCGTGATACGTATGCCAAAGAAGTCATTTACGTTGTTCTTGGTGTCAATGAAGAAGGTTATCGTGAAATTCTTGGCTTTTACGTTGGAGGTCAAGAAAGCGCGCATGGCTGGCAAGAGATTCTCCAAGACCTTTATACACGCGGTGCTCATGAAGTCTTACTTGGTGTTTTTGATGGACTCCCAGGTCTTGAAGAAGCCTTTAAAGCCGTCTATCCGAAAGCCGATGTTCAACGATGTGTGGTCCACAAAGTAAGAAATACGTTAAACAAGGTAAGGAAAAAAGACCAATTTGAAGTGGCTGAAGACCTAAAGCTGATCTATCGTTCGATGACAAGAGACGCAGCCATTCAAGCCTTTCATGAGTTTAAAGACAAGTGGTCTAAAAAGTATCCTAGAGAAGTCCAATCTTGGGAACAGGATTTAGATGTCCTCCTAACATTCATGAAATATCCGACCAGTATTCGTAGTGTCATCTACACGACCAATGCGATTGAACGAACGATTAAAGATATACGTAAACGACTCAAAACGATGAACAGCTTAACCAGTATTGAAGCAGCAGAAAAAATCACGTTCTTAACGGTACAGGACTTGAATGAAAAATGGTCCACTAGAAAACTTAAAGGGTTTTCTACGGCATACAAGGCACTTCAAGATATGTTTGAAGAAAGATACTGAAAGACCAAATTTTGTTCATGAAGAACAGAGTCTAGGGAGACTAAGTTGTCTTATATGAGACTGAATATTCAGTCTCATATAAGACAACTAAACACCTCCTCCAAGATTAAAAAAACGTATCTGAGAATACTCTCTTACACAAAATTCTTGACGGTACCTTTTCCTTTTTTCACATGATTTTAAATTATGATTTATCGAGCGAGGAAACGAAAGAAATGATCCATTCGGTCTCAAAAAATTTGACATACGAGGAATTCGCTTCTTCTATTAAAAGAATAAAAGAAAGTTTAAATGCAGAGTATGTATTGAAAAGCTTAACCTCACAAAACATCCATAAAGAAAAGGCTGAATTTATTTTGATAAATAGATGAAAGGACATTTTGATTCCGTCCAAATGAGGAACTTGGATGATGCTGACAAGTAGGTATCAGCATCCTTTTTTGTCCGCTTAAATCTTGGATCCCCTATACCAATCAGTTGAAAAAAACAGGCCGGCTCATGTTGTTTTCCCTTTCCTCTAACAATGTCCGCCGTTATTTTGGATTCCCAATCTGCTTTCACCCAAATGTATGTACGTCCATTTTCTGTTCCATCCAAATACGTATTTTCCACATTTTGTCCTTTTTTCGCTAAAACGAAGGCTTTTTACCTATTTCTCAAAACCAGCCATTTTTTGTCATCCTCCAACTCATCTTTTTGAACAAACAACATAATATGGTAAAGGAAAAAGGAGGTGAACAACATGGGAATCCGATTTATTAAAATCGCGGTTGTTTATTTTGTCATTGGCATTTTATTAGGATTATACATTTCGTTATCCCATTCATACATCCTAAGCGACGTGTACACATCCATTCTTTTGCTCGGCTGGACATCTTTAGGCTTAGCCGGACTGATTTATCATCAATTTCCTCAACTCGGCACCACAGCTCTAGGAAAAACACATTTTTGGCTTTATAACATTGGTTTTCTAGTGTTGATAATTGCTCTCGCTTATTTGCAGTCAGGATATCCGTCAGCCGAACCTGCAGCGTTGGTAGGACTCATTCTCGTGGTCATTGCAGTTATCCTTTTTGCCATCAATGTCTTGTCTAATTTAAAAAACAGCAGCACTTAAATACGGTGCAACTTCCATCAGCGGGGTTTTTCTGTCACCCCGCTGATGGTTAGTGGAGCAATCGGTCATTTGAGGAATTTTTCTTTTATCTGAATATCTTTTGAAGCAAAACTTCCAAAGCAAAATCATAGATGTCGTAACGGGTGTTGGTATATTCAACGAAAGCCCAAAAAAGAAGACGTTCATTGATGACTAAATGGAACGTCCTTTTTTCATTTTTCTTGAATATCATCCGTAGGCTTTATATCCCAAACTTTGATTGATTCGTTGGGCGACAGGTGATTTTTGATGACCATTTGGATCTAGTATTCCTAATTCGCCAGCTCTTTTTAACGCTTGAATCAGAAGTTCGCTGTTTCCATTGCTGCGAAGTCGGCGTTCTTCGTCTGCTGACATATGGATCACATTCTCTGGATGAATGGGTTCCGTTGCATTTTCCATCATATCTCGAAAACCTTTACCATCTAACATCACCCAATTATTTTTTTCTTCTATATTACATGTCCTTTATATCCATAAAGAGAACGAAGCAACAAAAGCTGACAATTAGAATGAAAATTGGCAATCTGTTCTTGGTTTAATCTACTAAACATGATTCTCACTTCCTTTTTTATCGATGAGAAAGGTTCATAAAAACAGCCATCTCTTCCAAGAATCTTTTTGAATTACGATATTGAACAGAAACACCACTATGGCCTTTTACTTCAACATGATAAACCATCTATCCCCCTTCAACTTCAGCGATTCCTATAACAAAGATTCTTTCATTATGAACGGATTGGATTGGCGGCGTTGTTCCTATCCTTCTTGAATCAGCTCAATCATAAAGTGCCCATTCTACTCATCCTTCATTTTTATCGGCTTTATAAACTAAATTTTTATAATGTTGCTAAAAATCCAAATATCTTTCATCACCTCCGTTTTAATGGACTAAACCGTCCGTCTAAAAAACGATAAACGCGAAAAAGCGAAAAAGAATTCGCCAAAATGTTCATCTATTCCGATGAAAAAGCGGACTTTCCGGCTAGGACAGGCTGGCAAGTTCGCTTTTTTCTCGTTTTACAAATCATTGGTCGTTGACAGAAGCAAAAATATTGTTATAATTAATATCAAATTAATGTTAGAAAATCTAACATGAAGCGGGTGTAACGGAATGAAAAAGATTGAAGCCATTATTCGACCGGAAAAAGTAACCGAGACGATTAAGGGATTAAAAAATATAGGAATTACAGGTTTTACGGTTTCTCAAGTAGTCGGCAGGGGCAAACAAAAAGATACTCAAGGGGTGTATCGGGGAAAAAATTACAAAGTGACGCTCCATCCTAAAGTGAAATTAGAAATTGTTCTATCGGATTACATGGTGCAACCGACCGTTCAAACGATTATTCAGTGCGCTCAGACAGGAGAAGACGGCGATGGGAAGATTTACGTCTACCCGATTTTGGAAGCTTATAATATTCGGACCGGTACATCCGATTGGAGCATTGATGATTTAGCCAATCAAGGAGGATGAGATCGATGCAACTAACCTATATCAATACCGTTTGGGTTTGTCTCGCAGCGGCGATGGTGATGTTCATGGAAGGCGGATTCAGTTTGCTGGAATCCGGTTTCGTTCGCACGAAAAACGCGGTGAATGTCACGATGAAGATTTTTGTTGATTTAACGGTTGGCGCTCTGGCCTTTTGGATCATCGGCTTCGGCATTATGTTTGGGAAAGACGCTTTCGGGTTGATCGGCACCAGTCTTTTTGGCAGCCCTGAAAATATTCACCTTACTCTCCATTTACCGAGCGCAGCTTATATTTTGTTTCAAATGGGATTTGCAGTAGCCTGCATTTCCATTATTTCAGGAGCTGTAGCGGAGCGGATGAGTTTTAAAGCCTATGTGTTAACAGCCGCTCTGATTGCGGGCATCATCTACCCTCTTTCCGGGCACTGGATTTTTAACAGCGAAGGCTGGCTGGCCAAAATGGGAATGAAAGATTTCGCCGGATCAGCGGCCATTCATGCGGTCGGCGGATTTGCTGCGTTGGCGATGGCCAAATGGCTGGGACCGCGTAAAGGCAGATTTAACTCCGACGGCAGCGTCAACGTGTTTGCTCCAAGCAATATTTCGTTAGCTTCGTGCGGTGCATTCATTTTATGGTTTGGCTGGTTCGGCTTTAACGCCGGAAGCACATTAGACGCCTCCAACACTCATCTTGCATCGATTGCGTTAAACACGATGCTGGCCGGGGCAAGCGCCGGTACTTCCGCCCTTTTTTTCAGCATCGGAAAGTACGGAAAAGCGGATCCTAGTTTAACCATCAATGGCGTTTTATCAGGATTAGTCGCCATCACAGCCGGCTGTGCGTATGTTTCAGAATGGAGCGCAATCATCATCGGTGCGGTGAGCGGAATCATCGTCATTTATGCGACGCTTTTCATCGATAATTTAAAAATTGACGATCCGGTCGGCGCGGTTGCCGTCCATGGCTTTAACGGCGTATTCGGCACGATCGCCGTCGGTTTGTTCGATTCCACGCAAGGGCTGTTGACCACCGGGCACTTCTCCCTTTTAGGCGTTCAGCTGCTGGGATCCGTCGTGGTCATCGCCTGGGGCCTAATCAGCGGCACAGTCATTGCGAAAGCAGCTGAGAAAACAGTGGGATTCCGCGTCGAAGAACGAGAAGAAGACGAAGGGCTGGACATGGCTTACCATGGAATCCCGGCTTACAACGATTTAGAACGATTTGCAGACATTCCGAGCAATCTTTATAATTTTGAGGAATCCACCGGCATCACCATCGCCCCCGTGGAAAGCAAAAAAATCTCCGGATAATCATGATTGGCTTTTCATAAGACTATAACCACCTCACAGGTCGGCTTAACAAGCCGGCCTGTTTTGTTTATTGCTTCTTCCAACCAATCTCATCTTCATTTCGCACCTATCTCTTCCATTATCTCTGAACTTCTTAAGCTTCAAAAGCACTCTTTTTTCCCCACAAGGATACAATAAGGATATACTCGTTGAACCGTTATCGTCATGGCCAAAAAGAAGAATAGGAAGAATCAAAACTTTTTTCTTTTCGGTCTTTTCGATAAAATGGAAATATCCGTTTTCATAAAGAAACAGATATTTTGGATGACAGAGGCGAAAATCATGTTACAACAGTTCAATGCACAACTGGAAAAAAGAATGCCGATTATCACGCCGGTCAGCGTGATCCTTGGCGTATTATTCGCCCATTCTTTGCATTCCTTTGCTTTTTTAGTTCCGTGGCTTTTTGCGTTTATGACCTTTGCCGGCAGTTTGAGTTCGAATTTTCGATCGTTTAAAGAGGCCGTTCTGCACCCGCTACCCATTTTTTTAACTTTGGCCATCCTCCATATTTTCATGCCGCTTGGCGCATGGGCTTTTGGCCATCTTGCTTTTCACGGCGATCTTTACACCATCACGGGGCTCACTTTAGCGATGGCCATTCCAACCGGCATCACAAGCTTTATATGGGTTTCCATTTATAAAGGAAATATTCCTCTTACTCTTTCGGTGATTTTGATCGACACGTTCCTCTCGCCGTTAATCGTTCCTTATACGGTTTCCTTCTTCATCGGAGCCAAAGTGGAAATGAACACGATGGATATTATGAGCGGGCTGATCGGAATGATCGTCATTCCGTCGCTGATCGGCATGCTGGCCAACCAAATTTCAAAAGGAAAAGCCAAGGAAGTGCTTGCCCCTCGCTTGGCCCCGTTTTCGAAAATCTTTTTAGGAATCGTCGTCTTAATCAACAGCTCAGTGATTGCTCCGTATTTGCGCCACATCGATTGGAAACTGGTCGAAATTGCGGCGGCCGTATTTTTGATCGCTTTTAGCGGCTATTACCTGTCCTTTATTATCGGCCGGATATTCAAACAGAAAAAAGACACAGTGGTCGCGATCACATTCCTTGGAGGCATGCGCAACATCAGCGCCGGCGCTGTCGTGGCTGTTTCATACTTCCCGGCAAAAGCCGCCGTTCCCGTTGTGATCGGCATGCTCTTCCAGCAAATCCTCGCCTCCACATACGGACACATCGTGGACCACTATTATCGAAAACAAGCTAAAGCTTCGGAAAAGAGGGTGTCTTAGTAGCGTTAGAGGATGGCAAAATCAATTAAAAGTAGATCGTATGATATCAATTTTTAAAATTGCAGCTAATTCCAGAAATGAAGTAGTTTATATGAAAAACGTGTTAGAAGAGGAGCTCGTAAATGAAGCCGAATTTACAAACCGAAGGGATAATCATTTCTGAAAGCTTTCATAATAAGAGGAATAAAACATAAATGAACGTGCCAATTGTTAAGGGCTTCTTTTGAATGAAGTCCTCATATTGATTCATGTCGTCAAAACGTTCATACCGCAACTTCATCTGTTGAATCCTCTTAGTGCAGATGGTTGTCTTAGTTCAATAAAAAGTTCATCATTCTTTGTGTGATAAACAATGGTATTTTTATTTGATTTTAATAATTCCTTCGTTGCTTCTTGTAAATCCTTGATTGGACGAATCAACGCGACATCATCGACAATCTTTTTATTTCCAACTACATGGGCATCTAAAACTGACAATAAAACGTATTGATCAGGATAAATTTCACGTACTTCTTGCCATTTCACTTTCTCCACCCCCATATCCAAAATTTTGATTCGTTAAATTTATTGTATTTCCTTAAAAATTTATATTCAAGAAACTTTATGAGTCATGACGATGTGATACGTTCCTGGAAACGATTTACTCTAAAATGAAACAATATTCGTTATTACCAACTTTATGGAACCGTACCACAACTAATCGAGTAGGAGGGAGCGATTAACTCCCGTCCTCTCACACCACCGTACGTACGGTTCCGTATACGGCGGTTCAATTAAGATAATTGACGCAAGTCTTTATAACTTCCGTGAATAGCTGTTCTCTTTATGCCAGTGGTCACTCCACCCTCCAAGAGGTCTCCCACGGGATTCACCGCTTCCTCCCTCAAGTGAGGTACTACGTTTTCTGTGTTCATCATGACTCACTGAATACCAAGGGCTATTCTCTCTTAATTGTTCGGTCCTTCTTAGTTGTTCTAGACCAACTAATACTATGACCTCTGCTGACTTCTGACGGTTCAGCTACTTATCACTAAGTAGGTTATGAAGAGTACTTCACATATCCGCCAGACCTCCCCGGGTAAGTACATGCACTTTCACACCATCTATCCGCCTCATTTACTCGATATGACCTTCGACAGAAAGAGCTTTGTTTTGTTATGCAAACTCACTCAATCATACCTAGCCTTATATGAGGTTCGTGTTCCTCGGACCGGTGTTTTGCCTCCAGCTTCCTTCAGATTCCGCGTCACCACGGACACCCTTGCTCTTGGCTAACCTCTACTTCTGTCTTCGGGGTTCGGGACTTACACCCTATAGTTCATGTACATGCCGGGCGCACATAGTAAAAGGAGAGCAGATCATCTGCTCTCCTATGATGCCTTTTCGTGCCCAAGGGATTGCTCGACACTTCCCATTCGCTTCAGTTTATTCCATCCTACCGATACTCCTCGAATAGAAGAAATTACAGATTTGATGACAACGTACGTCATAAATTGGCGATGAATCAATCGTTGGAAAAGGCTAGCTTTTGGAAGGCCACCATAACATTTCTTTAACTTTTCCCTCGTTGACGCGGCCATTTTCTATAAAAACTTGGGGAAATCCCGCTGAATAGCCTCTTACATTTTCCTTTCCAAAAATATCTATAATTCTTTGGCAAGTGTTTGTAAAAGAAGTATCGGGGTGTTGTTTCATGAACTCCTCAAGCGCATCTCCTTCCAACCATTCGTCTTTTCCTTCTTCGCCCAAATAACCAATGATCGAACATTTAGTACCGCGCTCTTTTATATTTCTTTTCGCCGTGAAAATACTCCGGTAAATAAAATCGTCCGATGGCAAAGAGTATCCGGCAAATATTAAATGTTCTGCTTTTTCAATCGCTACTTTCATATCTCTCTGTATTTCCTCAATAAACGGCGGATAGCCGTTTTTAAAATTTGTCTGCATTACAATTGAAGTATGATGCAGTTCTGTGATAGAGCCACAGTGCGTACATTGTACTGCATCATATTTCCCCTCTTCCAACGCCCTTTGTTCTTCCACCGATCGCGGTTTTCTTGGAGATAAAGAAGGCAAGAGCAACGGAGGAAACAAATCATCCGAATCAACCTTCCATTGATTGCCCAAATAAAACGTCAATTTTCCACAGTTAGGACATTGACGAAATCCATGAGATCCGTGCGGAAAATAAAATTTGCCGATCCGTACTCTTCTGGAATTGTGGTCTGGATCATTCAATCGTTGGACAGCCGTTTCATTCATCGGGAACCAAGGTCCGGGTGTATCTGAATCTATCTTTCTCACGGCCATAAAATGGGCAAAATCATTAAAAAGCTTCATAGGCTGCGGCGGAATACCAATGTAAGGTTTCATTTCCGATTTATTCATTTCTCTATGCGCATTAAAAATGAGCCATAGAAGCAGTGGGTCCCAGTTCATAGAAACAACCGCATAACTGAATAAGTAAAAATTCCGATCACTATAACGAAATTGTTTTTCTTTCATTAACCCCTCTTCAATCATGAATTCGGTCAAAACTTTTGCAAATTCATAATATTGACTATATACTTTTTTCTTTTTCGCATCCGACAATAATTGCTGATAGCCGATTTTATGAAAAGTAATGACCAACATATCCAATGTTCTTCTCGCCATTATCAATTTTTCCGGGCGAATAAATGTTTGGTCCATCCCATAAAACCCATTGCCCGATTGTATATGCATATCCAATAAATTATAAACATCTTGCAATTGTAGTTGGCCGTTTTCTTGCGGACATCTTTTAATCACCAACTTCAACGTATCCCAATCATACAAATTGCGAATTTCACTTACTCTTGCTGTAGAAAAACCTAGCAGTTCAGCCGCTTTTTGTCTTTCCGAATCTTCCCGGTTTGACAGAAGAGCCAGCAACGCACCAAACTGTTTTTTTATCGTATCATTTACACTAGGAAAAACACGATTCAGGCGTTCATCTAAACTCATTTCATGATCCTTCGATAAACAAAAAAGTGTTTCCCCTATTTTAAATGTTGTCTGCATACCAAGAGGGGCAGTTGCTCCGGACCCCCAAAAAATTACATTTTCAGGCCAATACGGTTCATAGCTGTTTTTCATACTCTACACCTAATTCAATAGCTGTGATAACTTCGCTTTCATCATTTTTATTGCAACTATCTTCTCTTAGTGTCAGCTTTACAATATTTTGATTCTTATAAAGGGTGTAAATCAGATCTGCCAGGTAATTTTCCATACCCTCATTACTTACTTTATACCACTTATTTTGCCTTTTAACTTTACAACATAGATCATCTTTATTATTTTGATCAACTTTTTGATTTTCTTCATCTTTTGTTAATATCCATACATTATAAATCCCTTTATGACTAATCTTACTTGTGTTAATTGAATATTCACTTAAAGAAACCACTTGGATTTGAATGTTGCCTTCACCAAATTTCACATTACTGATTTTTCCAATTGTAACGAAATGTTTCTTGTCCATTGATTATCCTCCTATTAAGCAATAAGTAATATGTACTAATTCCATTTTACTGTTGTCCTTCTTTTCTGAAAAGATTTTTATAGAATGTTTCGACTAAATCCACCTTTATTCGTATTTCAAGTTGACTTACCGCACCAAAAAAATCAGGAATTATGCCGGCAAGATGACGCTATGAAAAAATTTTATTCAACCTTCGAAAACAAAAAACAAAGCGACCTTATTCATACTAGGACTCCACCAGACGGTTCATCCATCTATCGCTAGACGGGTTACCAGTGTCCGTCAGACCTCCCCAGGTAAAAGTACAGTCTTGCTCTTCATCTTTACCATTACTTCTGTCTACATGGATCAGGTATTTCACCATAGAGATTACACCCATACCTGGTGTAGATAAAAAGAACACAGCCATTTGGCTATGCTCTCTTCTTATTTTACATTCTCAATTATTCCGTCAATCCTTCATATTGGGGTAACGGATAACTGGAAAATTCCAAACGTTTAAAAATAGGAATAGAACGAGTATACCATCCTAATTCCTTTGCCAACTCTCTTCCTGGAGCATAAACGGTTCCATTTTTCGCTTCCACGTTGACGGATAAAGTTTTACTTTCTCCATTTACTTGAATTTGATTACTTCCCGGCGTAAGGTTGATTGTGGTTCCGTTATATTGAACGGTTTTTCCATCATTCGCCACAGTGACGGTTGGCACTTGGGCAAACAACCCCTTGACATCGACCATCACCACACCGGATTTTGTATAGGTTGGTTGAACTTGACCCACTGTCACCTTATCATGCCCATATACACCAAATTGAGTATATGGAATATGCAGATCAATTAGATATTGATTTGCTTCTTTTGGTTGGGTCGGAAGAACAACATCTGTGACTTTATCTACTGCTCCATCCATCCAAATCTCCGAGTCTTTATAAGCTTTCCCATTAAAACTAATCACTTCATAGTCAGGATAATGAGCGCTTATCAACGTTTTTTGAGATAGTAAAGACTGTGTTTCATTTTTTAAATAGGTTTCAGGATCTGGAAGATTTTTATACGCATCCTTTGATTGATGCAGTTCGTTGTAAAAATCTTTTAACAAATCAACGTCTGCTACAATGCCTCCACCTGGCACCATGCCATCAATTCTCCGAACCAACATCCAGTCTCCATATTTTGCATGAAGTTGAGCCAATGACATATTGACATAATCAGGCACTTTATCCGAAGGATTTGACGGTGTATATGGACCTGTTGGATCGCTTGGTTCAGTCGGATTACTTGGGTTCGTTTCATTCCTTTCTATAACCTGCAGCACCCGGCTCACCAAAACACTGGATGAAGCACGGTCAGCGTCTTCACCAGGAGCAAAAGTGCCATCTGTTTTTCCCTTTATCACACCGTAATGAACCATTCTTTTGACGGATTCTAAAGCGTATGGTGGAATCTTGTCCTTAAACTTCAAATTTCCTTCTTCTTTGAAATTCCCTTTGAGATTCATGGCCCGGTCCAGCATAACGGCCATATCAGCCCGTGTCACGGGACGATCAGGATAAAAATTGCCGCCTGTTCCTTTTACGATGCCAGCGTCTGCTGCTTTGCTGATTTCTTCATAAAGAGCTTTCGATTTTGGAACATCCTTAAAATGGCTGCTCCCTTTTGGCAGATTGAAAGCTCTGGCAATCATGCCGGCAAATTGTCCTCTTGTCACCTTTTCATCTGGATGAAACGTACCATTAGAATAGCCAGTGATAACACCGCGTTCTACTATATTCTCAATATCCGAATAAGCATATGAATTTTTCGGAACGTCTCGAAAGTTTGTATTAGCCGCACTCGCCCCAACAGCAGGGATAGCACCTGCCAGCAAAGCCGCAAATGCCAAAGCTCCTACAAAACTCTTTTTCTTCAATTGAAAAGCTTCCTTAAATGCAGAAAAATCTCACTACTTTAATTATACAAAATTATCTTCCTTTAATGGTGATAAATTCCATTTGAATCCTCTTTCAATCTGATTATTATATTTGTTTAAGTAATCGATAGATAAATTTTGAATAGCTCCCTTTATAGGGTGTTAAAATTCAACCTTTTCAGTTCTTCGTATAAGAACCAGCTTTGTTTTGTCGTGCCCTAAAGCCCCCCTTTTCTTTGTGACCTATTTTAAAGTGGACATGAATGTAATCAACGGTGATAAAATCCCCAATAACAGCGGTTTAAAATTCCCCAAAAATAACAGATAATCGTTTCGAAACAACGTCTTAGATGGAGTGGAGAAACGATGCTGAAGATTGGGGAGTTTTTTATGATTCGAGAGTTGTATCAGAAAGGCTGGACACAAACAGCGATTGCCAAAGAAACAGGGTTTGATCGGAAAACCATTCATAAGTATCTCAAGGAGGACAAGCTTCCAGAGCGCAAAGCCAGTAAGAAAAAGAAAGAAAGTAAACTCGATCCTTATAAAAACTATCTTCTTCAACGAATACAAGAAGGGACCACAAATTGTGTCGTTCTCTTAGAGGAAATTCAAGCGATGGGTTACACCGGCAAGATCACGATATTAAGAGATTTTGTTCGACCTTATCGAGAACAACCAAAAAAACAAGCTACCTTACGGTATGAAACACCGCCAGGTAAACAAGCCCAAATGGACTGGGCCTATGTTGGAAAGTATATGGTGGACAGTCAATACCAAGATATTTATGCATTCGTTATGGTACTTGGTTATTCTCGGATGAAATATGTGGAGTTTACCACCAATATGAATATGGAAACCTTAATGAAGTGCCATATGAACGCATTTGCTTACTTTAACGGTATTCCTGAACAAATTCTCTATGACAATATGAAAACCGTTGTTCTCAAACATACTCCAGTGGAAATACGATTTAACCGAAAATTTGAGGATTTTCTAGCCTACTACGGTATTATTCCAAAAGCATGTCGACCGAAACGTCCCCAAACAAAGGGAAAAGTAGAAAGAGTAGTCAAGTATTTAAAAGAGAATTTTTTTCAACGAAAGCATGAATCTACTCTTCAAGCCTTAAACGAAGACATTCGAACTTGGTTAGATCAAGTGGCCAATCGAAAACCGAATCAAACAACGAAGGAACCACCGATTCAACGTTTTGAGAAGGAACAGAAGTTCCTTCAATCATGGGGAGTCAAACCGTTATTTCCTACGAATCGTTGGGAAACACGAGAGGTCAGTCGAGATTGTTTTGTTTCATACAGAGGAAAAAAATATTCTGTTCCCTATCGCTATGCAGGACAAACGGTCAAAATAAAAGAAACGCTTAACCATCATATTGAGATTTATGATGAACAGGAATGTATCGCGAGACATCCGATATGGATTGGGCAGGCATCCACACAGATCCGAATGGAACATTATGAAGGGATTCATTCAAACGAAAAAGGACAGAAAATAAAAGGCGTTCAAGGTTTGGCGACCAACGACCTTTCATCTTCTGCCCCATCTCCAAAAGTAGAACAACGTCCTCTCGCTGCTTACGCAGCATTGGAAGAAGGTGAAACTGTATGATGAAGGATATGTTAATTGAACGATTACAAAAGCTTGGTTGGCACCACACAGCCCACCAACTGGATCATTTATTAGAAGACGCTTCTAGAGATAATGTATCATATTCTGAATTCCTAAACACTATTGTTTTACAAGAGATTGAATATCAAGAGTCTCAGCAACTAGAAAAGCGAATGAAACGAGCAAAACTACCTTATATCAAAACGATTCATGATTTTGATTTTTCCTTTCAACCAAGTATCAGTGAAAAGAGAGTAAAAGAAACGCTTACCTGTCGGTTTATTGCCAACGGGGAAAATCGAATTTTACTAGGCCCACCGGGTGTTGGGAAAACACATTTAGCCATTTCCTTTGCGATCGAAGCCATTACTCAAGGATACACCGCTTTATTTTTAACCGCAGACGATTTAGTGGCAGAATGCCGAAAGGCAAACAAAAAAGGGACTCTCCAACGTTTAGTCAATCGTTGGGGTCGCCCAGACGTACTCATTATAGATGAGGTAGGATATTTTCCTTTTGATGAACTAACGGCGAATGTGTTTTTTCAAGTCATATCGAAACGATATGAACAAGGAGCGATGATTCTTACATCGAATAAATCCTATCTCGAATGGGGAAAAGTATTCGGCGATGATGTATTAGCTACAGCCATTTTAGATCGTCTTTTACATCATGCCATTACCTTTAACATTAAAGGAGATTCTTACCGCCTACGAGAAAAGAAAAAAGCAGGTCTTTATCCTGCCCAGTTATCGAATTAATCGTTCAAAATGGGGAATTTCATTTCGTTGAAATTGGGGAATTTTTAATCGGTGTTGACAATGAATATTGTTTCTAGGTTATAAGCCATATCGACCTTTAAAAAATTAAACTCTAGGATGACGCATCCTAGAGAGTCTTTAAAAAGATTTGTCCATTCATGCTTTTGTAAAACTTTTTTTAGATAAAATCTAACAATTGCTTTCTTGTGTCGTTTATCCACGATAATTGGACAGATTTTTCCGGCCTCAAAACAAGCCATTATATACTGATTTAATTGAATAAATATATTATTTTCTGCAAGCGAAAAAAAGATGAATTTAAAGTAATAAATAGATTAGATACAAACACCGATACTGAAAACTTTTCTAAAACCTATGAATCTATATATTGATAAAAGAATATGTTATTTTACATGTTTCTTAACTGCATCAATAACATCTTTAATATCTTCATCTGTCATCTTCGGAAAGATCGGCAACGTTAGCGCTTGTTCATACCATTGTTCCGCTGTTGGACAAAGGCCTTTCTTATATCCTAATTTTTGATAAAATGGGTGCCAATAAACCGGAATGTAATGAACATGAACTCCAATATTGTCAGCACGCAGTTTTTCAAATATTTCTCTGCGACTACTCTTTAATTTTTCTAATCTTAATTGAAGAATATACAAATGCCATCCAGATTTAGCTCCTTCAAGCTGGTGCGGAAGAATAACAGAATCCATCGTTTTAAATGCTTCATTATATATGTTGGCAATTTCTTGTCTTCTTTTAATAAAACGATCCAATTTGTCCATTTGTGAAATTCCTAATGCCGCTTGAAGGTCCGTCATTCGATAGTTATATCCTAAATCGACCATTTCGTAATACCAAGGCCCTTCATCACGTGATAGATTTTCTTTTATCATGCCATGCGAGCGAAATCGTTTTAGTTTTTCATAATACTCTTTTGAATCAGTGACGATGATTCCTCCTTCTGCCGTTGTAACAGGCTTGACAGGATGAAAGCTAAACATCGTCATATGCGCCAGTGTACCGACTTTGCGTCCTTTATATTCAGCTCCCAGAGAATGCGCTCCATCTTCAATCACCACTAAACCATACTCTTCAGCTATCTTCATAATTGCATCCATGTCAGCAGGTTGACCGGTGAAATCGACAGGGATAATTGCTTTAGTTCGGGGAGTAATATGTTTGCTAATTTCTTTTGGATCAATGTTGTACGTCCGTTCATCAATATCCGCAAATACAGGCTTTCCTCCACAATAAAGAACAGCATTTGACGTAGCCGCAAATGTCATCGGCGTTGTTATCACTTCATCTCCTTCACCGATACCAGCTGCAAAACAGGCACCATGAAGAGCAGCCGTTCCATTGGAAAACGCCACGGCATACTTTGCACCAACGTAATCCGCCACTTTTTGTTCGAACTCTTGAATCTTAGGTCCTTGTGTTAAAAAAGGCGATTTTAGCACTTCTACAACTGCTTCGATATCCTCTTCAGTAATCCATTGTCGTCCATAAGAAAGGAATGACTCCCTTTTTTTCATTTTTCCACCTTCATTACAACAATATATCCCAACTTAATGGTGTTCCTTTTTTTACGTCTTTTTTCACTGTTTTTCCCAGAACTAAATCATAATATTTAGGAGGCAATCCGTGTCCAGGCCGAATAGCACGAACATTTTCTTTTGTGATGACATCCCCTTCCTTTAAATCCTCTGCAACATAAAGAGAACGTCGATGTTCAAGTGAAGGCTTTTCCGCATTTGTTGGACCGTAATGGATCACGCCTAAACTCAGCCAAGCTCGTTCTGTCTCTTCCACAAGCATTTTCATTTCATGAGGCTCTAGTGAAAACGCCGCATCCACTCCGCCTTCTTCGCGGGAAGTGGTGAAATGTTTTTCGATGACGCTGGCACCAAGCGCTACAGCAGCAACGGAAGTGCCAACCCCCATCGTATGGTCAGATAATCCTACTTCAACACCAAACAATTCCCGCATATGAGGAATGGTTGCTAGATTTGAGTTTTCTGGCGTAGCTGGATATGTACTCGTACATTTCAATAATACAATTTGATCATTTCCTTGTGAGCGAACAGCCTGAACTGCTTCATCCAGTTCTGCAACAGTAGCCATTCCAGTCGAAATAATAACCGGTTTTCCTGTTGCGGCTACTTTTTTAATCAACGGAATATCGATATTTTCAAACGAAGCAATTTTATAAGCCGGCACATCTAACGTTTCTAGAAAATCCACTGCCGTTTCATCAAAAGGAGAACTGAAAGCAAGCAATCCATGTTGTTGGCAGCGTTCAAAAATCGCTTCATGCCATTCCCACGGGGTATACGCTTCTTTATAAAGGTTATATAAAGATTGGCCTTTCCAAAGATTCGTATCGCTTTTAATAAAAAATTCCCCTGTATGAATATCCAAAGTCATCGTATCAGGGGTATACGTTTGCAATTTAACTGCGTCGACACCTGCTTCCGCAGCAAGGTCAACGATTTTTAAAGCTCTTTCTAAAGAGTGATTATGATTCCCTGACATTTCGGCAATGATGAAAGGTTTTTCACCTTTACCAATTTTTTTATGACCTATTTTAATCATTTTCATTATTTCACCACATTTCTAACATTTGATTCACCCATGGATTCGGTCCATCAGGATTTTCTGTCAACTGCAAGCCATTCATACTCATCTTTTGAATAGTTTCTTTTTGTTCGATTATCTGATTAAGAAGTTTTTCATAGGTTTGGCTTGTCACATTTTCATGCCATCCGAGATTGATAACGACCCCAAGCCGTGCTGCCATTTTCGTTGCTTCCACTTGGTTATCTGCAACAATCGTGCTCGAAGAAGGCAACCCGACATAACAACGTTCCCATGTAGTACTACCACCAGCTCCAATAGAAAAATCCGCCTTAGCCATCAATGATGCCAAATAATCGATTTGACAATGATATGCAAAACCGATCTTTTCACAATATGTACGTACAGCTTCTCTATCTGGATTTGCTTGTCCCACAACAACATCCACATGATAAAAGGAAGCGTCAAAGTTTTCAAAAGCCTTCATTACTTTTAACGTTTCCCCAGTCGGGTCACTTCCTCCCATAAAAATAAGCAAATTCTGTACATCACCTTTTCTAGGGATTATCTTTTTGCGAATTCTCGTAAACTCTTCTCGTAAAATTAAATATTTAGGCCCCAGTAACTTTTTACAATACTTTGGTACGAGGTGATCATACCGATGTTCATAATTGCTTACGACATTTTGGTCAAGTAATATTTCACAATCATGAGAGCGGTTTGCTAAATCATCAATGACTATCAATCTTTTAACAAAAGGATGAATCATTTTTTCCCATTTTTCATCAATCCAATAGTGATCAACGACACAAATATCGTAATCTTGCCTTAAAAACAATTGCCGAGTTTTCATTACATCTTTCTCAAATTGAAAATCACCTTCGTAGTGCAACATTTCAACATGAAAACCTTGTTTTTTAACAACACCCGCTAAATGACCTTGAAGATTTCTCATGGCAAAAGTAATTTGATGACCACGCTTTCGCATTTCACGGGCAATCGTCAAACATCTCATTACATGACCTGTACCTATTTGTACAGATGCATCTGTTCGTATTAAAACATTCATAATGCTCCTCAAACGACAGGTTTTTGTTGGATATGTTTATTTAAATTTGCAATTTCAGTATGCTTTAATAAGAAATCAATAACGTCAACACTAGAAACTATTGGATTTTTAAAATGATCTGCCACTGCTTTGCAAAGGGCATAATCCTCCTCTGTATCCAGAGTAATTCTTAACTCTGGGTGACGACGATTAGCTGGTACTGAATAGGAAATCCGTTCAAATTCTTCTTTAAATTCATAAGCATAATAGGTTACATGCTCTCGATGTCGAGGTTCATGACCATGTTGATGAATATATTGCAAAGCCTGATAGGAGATTAATTCAACAGCCAGTCCCCTTGGTAATTCTCCAGCTAAATCAATAATATCGACTTTTTCCTTCTCCATTAGTTTGATAATCTCATTAGCCATTTCGTAATCAACGAATGGACAATCTGCAGTAACACGCATCACATAGTCAGGTTTATAAACTTTTGCACATTGAACATATCGATCTAACACATCTGTTTCCGAACCACGAAAAAATGAAACTCCATGATGTTTACACCAATCTTCTACTTGGTCATCTTGGGACAAAGTAGAAGTCGCAACAATGACATCACTCACACCCTTTATTTTTTTACAACGTTCTACGACATATGTAAGAACATCATGCTCACCTAAAGGTTTTAAAATTTTTCCCGGCAAACGAGATGAACCCATTCGTGCTTGGATGATGACAATGGTTTTCATACGATCACTTCCAAATATTTTTATTTTTCAATTAAAATACTATTTTTATCCACTTAGCACATCTTCTAATTGTGCTAAAGATTCAATACGGATATCTGCTTCATACTCTTTTGGCATTTCGATAGATCGATGCTGACCTGTCATTACTCGAATCGTTTTAAATCCGAGGGGTTTGATACCTACAAAATCTTTTTTAGGGTTATCTCCAATATAAACAACGTCATGTGGGTTAACCTTTTCCCTCTCTATTATATGCATAAAACAATATGGAGAAGGTTTAGCATTATGAATACCATATCGATGAGTTACATAGCAATGTTTCATTTTTTCATACAGGTGAAGTGCCCCAATTTATTGTGCTGAACGATTTTGTTTCCGTCTGTTACAATATATAGGGGACGATCTTTAAGCTGTTCAAGACACATCATGGTTGTTTCAGGAAGCACAATATTCGGCTTATGCATTCGATAAATAGATATACATTTTCGCACCATTGTTTTAGAATAAACACCAAAGTGATGTAATAAATCATCAAAAATAGCTCCGCGACCATTTGTTTGTAGACGCGTCCACATCCATTCGAATAATTCTTCTTCACCTACGCTAATTATATTACATAAAAAAGCGGCTACCGCTCGAAAACCGCTTCTCACAAATGTTAGTTCAGCATATAGTGTATCATCAAGGTCAAATACAACTACTTTCATATTATCATGTCCTTTGCATGCCGAATTAACGTTAGCTCTCGAACACTCCTATTAAATGGGTAAGCAGCAATATTCTCCCCTAATGATTCAAGAAGAAACCAATAAAAACTATCCAAACCAGCTGCAACACTTAATGTAGACGCACCACCAAAGCGGGGGTTACATTCCACTATGTGAGGAATTCCCTTTTTGTCGACTATGACTTGAAACATCACGTGTCCATAGAGTTCAAAAGATTCAGCCACTTTCTTACCAAGCTCTTCAAGTTCAAGATTTCTTTCTGTTTGTGTAATTTGGGATTCTCCGTCAATAACAAGAACACGCTTTCTTACAATCACGCCTTTGCTTTTTCCATTTTTATCAACATAAACATCAATACTATATTCTTCTCCATCTATAAAAGGTTGATAGATTGGCGAAGTTAGCAATTTTGAATGACAAATTGCCTCTTCCTTTGAAACATTAACAGCAATATTTTTAGAACCTGATCCAAAACATTCCTTTACAACAAAAGAATCTGCACAAATTGCATCTACATTTTTTGAAGAGTAAATCATTGGGAACCCTAGCTTTTTTCCTTCCTTAAAAAATAATAATTTATTCAAAGTTTTTTCTAACGAAGAAAGGTTCGAGTTCATAATTTTGATGCCTTGATTTTTCAAAAAGCGAGCATTTCGAGCAAAATACAAAAGTTCATCGTTACGCGTAGGAATAATAGCAAAAATATTATGAGAATGGCAGTATTCCACAATTTCGTTGATTGACAACTCTTGAATCAAGGGCATATGCCAGAAATGGTCTACAAAATATTGACCTATACACTGCTTATTTACATCCCCTCCAAACAATCTCCCTTTTTTATTTAGACGATTCATAGCTTCTTTAACTAATTGAATCAATGGTACCTTTCCGGAAATACTAGTGATAAGAACGTTCATGAAAAACCCTCATTTTATTTTTATCAACTCTTTTATCGTCGTTGCTACCGAACAGCTTTGGTCTTAAATTGCAATATTAAATGCAACAAGTATTGAAAGACCAGATAACCCATGATTAAGTAGAATCGGGACACTCTGCGCGACTTGACGTGGAGTGGCGGGCATGGTAGCCTGGTTGGCCCAGCCAGTACCGTATACCTGGCTTCATGGCTGGTAGCCATGCCCGCAGAGGCTCTTTGTCAAGTTGCTAAAAACCAACCCTTTGGGTTAGCTGGCTTAAGGTTAAGAAGCTAAGCCAGCTAACTCTATTTGGAAACACTCCTCAGGTGTACGATAATTGAGGATCTTCCTTGGAAGATGGTTACACCAATTTTCAACATAGGTAATGGTTTCGTCTGCCACAGAGGAAATGGGTCTCCCCTTTGGTATGAAGCGCCTAATAAGGCCATTATGACGCTCGTTGGTTCCTCGTTCACAGGATGTGTAAGGGTGTGTAAAATAAACCTCTGTTAGATCTTTTTCAACACTAAGGCCGAGGTCAGCAAATTCAGAACCGTTATCAGCCGTAATGGTTTTAAACACTTTAGAGAACCGATTACCATAAGACACTTTCAACTGAGATATGACTTCTGAAACGGATAGACTATCCTTGGCTGTCACTCTCAAAATTATTTCTTTACGGGTTTTGCGCTCAGTAAGAGTCAATAAGGCCTGATCTTTAGTCTTCTTGCCTATAACCGTATCAATTTCCCAGTGACCAAACTCTTGGCGTTCATTGACTTCAATTGGTCGCTCATCGATACTGCGTCCTAAGATCTTCTTATTCTTCCGGTTACGTTTTTTCTTGGTGTTCAGGGTAATTTTCATAGGTAGGTCAATGTTTTTAACGCCTATAAGTCCTAGATCAATATAGTTATAAAGGGTCTTGGTGCAAACCATTTTGTCTTTGAATTTCCCATCACGTTTGGCTCTCCCACATACCGCATCAGGAGACCATTTCTTATCAAGGATCTGAGTTTCGGCATACTTAATAAACTCGATGGCATCGTCTAGTTTTAGCTTGCGGCCACAGGCTTTCCTGTTTCTCTCATAGAGAAGTTGACCTGTGTCTGGAAAATAGACATGAACAATTTTCCCGTTGCTTTTTCTTTGTGGCACTGTACCTCTTCTTAACTCACGGGAGATGGTGCTTTTGTGACAACCAACATAATCTGCAATCTCCTGTTGAGTCTTACCAGCAGCGTGTAAGGCCGCAATTTTCCCACGGTCATAAGCCGTTAAGTGTTTGAAATGCCGAGCTCCTATGGTAGAATTAGTAATTGCCATAGATAAATCCTCCGTATCGATATTGTTTTAGTCGACTTAATCATACGTGGTTTATCTATGGTTTTTCATTTTTTATGCTTGTTGCATTTGATTATACAACTAGCCGAACAGCTTTGGTTAATATTTATCGTTTAAATCTTTATTGTTGGCTATAGGAAATTAATTTAGAACGCAGCTTTCTCCATGTAAACCTCACGGATTCCCAAGTATAAGGAGCTTTTATCTGTAAGTTGTAATTCGCATCAATATAATTAGGATATAACTCAACAGCTTCTAATAAGAACCTTTTACCCTCTTCTACTCTTCCTTTAATTAAGTTTATAGCTCCTAAGTTATTCAATGAAGCCCCATCGTTCGGACTAATATTAATGACATTTATAAAAGAGTGTTCAGCCTCTAGAAGGTCTTTCGTTTTTAAAAAATAAATTCCTTTTAAAAATAAAACCATCTCATTATCTTTATCATCTTCTAATTTTATTAAAATTCTATATCCCTCTTGCCATTTTTCTAAGCGGAAAAGAAGAGAGACATAATCACATATATTTTGGGAATAAGATAAAGACCGTCTAAATATAGCTTCTCTTATTTTTTCTAAAGAATAAGAAGATAAAACTTTCATTTCATGTTCATGCATCTTTGACAGGCTAGCTGATAAATTATTAGAATGTCTCCTAACGTCTACTAAATACTTATTGAGATGAGCTATTCCACTATGTTCACTTATACGCAGCCATAAATCCCAATCTTCCGAATAGCGGTAATTTGTATTAAAACCACCGACTCGTTGAAACAATTCTCGACTAACTAACACGCCACTGCTGGTAGCAATTGTATTTCTCAATAACAAAAAACCAAGTGCTTCTTCTTTTTTATATTGACGACCAAATTGTAACTCATCAACAACTACTCCATTCTCATCGATATGACGATAGTTCGGATGAACAAGAAAATATTCTTTTTCATTGATTTTTTTATTTAAATCATCCAAATATGTTTCGAGTTCTTCCACTAACGTTGGATGGGCAATATCATCAGAATCCATAAACAAAATCCATTCGCAGTTTGATTGCTCAACTCCAACATTCCGCGCATGCGCAGCACCAAAATTTCCCTCGAATTGAATAAGTTTTAATTTTTTGTTTTTCTTTATCATTTTATTAACTACCTGTACTGTACTATCTTGACTACAATCATCAACAATAATTATTTTATCAAGTGGTCTTGTCTGATTTAAAAGACTATTAATCGTTTGTTCAATATATAATTCTGAGTTAAAGGTTGGAACAACTGCACAAATAGTAGCCATTATTTATCACCAGTAATAATTTTAAATTAATGATTCATGTTTAATAAAATTTCACTTCAAACAGTTTATTAAGTACTCGCAAATTTTTCATTGTGCTCTTCCTTCTCAAATTTGTCTAAAAGTATTTGTTTATATAAGTTGTCTAACTTATATTTTTGATTTTCCCACGAATAGTATGATTTAGCCTCACTAAAAGATTCTTTCGCAAAAGTATGATTTTCTAACTTATCAACAATATCATTAGCGATAGAAATTAAGTCTAATTCAACCGGATAAACAATTCCTATGCCAAACTTTTTCACACATTCAGAAAAGGCAAAACCATCATATGTAAAAAAAGGTATGTCAGAAAAGATGGCATCGAATAATTTGTTTGGAATGGTATATTTATAGTTTCCCAACATATTTTCCCCATAGTGATGTGGAAAATACAAGTAACCGTCACAAGCATATACATATTTAATTAAATCCTTATATTCTAATCTACCCAAATATATAATCTTATCGAAAATTTTACTTTCTCCTTCCACATAATCGACTGATAAACCATCTCCAATAATAACAAGCTTATAATGATTCGGCATAAGCTTTACCATTTCAATAATAGTATCTATACCTCGATCAGGCATAACATTACCAGCAAACACCAAATATTTAAATTGTTTATTTAAGCCAAGTTCTTGACGTATTTTTTGTTTATAGTCGTTTATTACATCATCCGAATGACGAGTATTATAAATTACAGTTTTGGGACAAGTAAGGGAATACTCATCTGAAAGAACATTTAAAGTTTCTTCACTAACAGCTACAACCCCGTCTGCATAAAGTATATAATTTCCACGGTTTTTAGTTAATTGAACAGCAGTCTTATATTTATTCACATCATTTCCATAATATTTCTTTTCAATATAGTCTGGAAAATACTCATGAGAATCTGCAATCCATTTTGCCTTTTGCTCTCTTGCCATTAAATAGCCCATTGGCCACGTTTCCGGATCATGGCAATGAAAAATATCAAAATGCTCTTCTTTCAACAAAGCTTCTCTTAATTGAAAATGCGCAATTAAATATTTATCAATTAAAACCGAGGTACCTAACTTATAGTCTAATACTCTTCTAATATGAACGTTTTCCTCGTAATCATATTCTCGGTCACCTTTTTCTTTTTGACAAAAAAGTGTTACTTCATATCCTAATTCTGCTAATGTCTTAGTAATTCTCCATATTCTAGGATCTTTTGTGCTTGGATTGTCTGATAGAACAGCAACTCTAAACTTTTTCATTATTAACATCCTTTAAACTATTCTTTTATTTTCCATAATTGAATGTCATATATTTCAATATAATCACTGCATTCTCCCTTTAAATTAAATTTCTTTTTTTGTCGCAAAAACGTTAATAGATTTCTCAACCTTTATTTTGGATTGAATATGTTTTAATGTACCACTATCCTCTATCAAGTATATTTTATATCCATAGTCAATTAATAACTTTTGAAGTTCTATATCAGAAAATCCTAATTTTGATAAGCCTATAGGATTAATTTCTAACATAATATCCGGCGCATCGGAAGAAGAAAGGAGATTTTCCGCTCCTTGAAAAGCAAGCATTTCTGCCCCCTCGATATCTGATTTAATAAAATCTACTTTATCGATTTTGTTTTGTTTAATATAATCATCTAAACGAATTGTTTCCACTTTTTCTTGAGCATAAACATGTTCAAACTGTTGCATAAACGATTTCATTCCACCATGCTCATCAGAGTTAGAATATAAAGTCACATAACTATTACTATTTGAAGCTGCTACTTGATTGGCCACCACATTCAATAATTGATTTAAATGTATATTTTCAATCAATTGTCTGAAATTTTTACTATCCGGTTCAAAAGAATGAATTGTCCCGCTACTTCCAACTTTTTGAGCAAGCATTAAAGTATAATAACCAACATTCGCTCCTAAATCAAAAACAGTTTGACCAGCTTGAATTTTTTTTAATAAAAATTGAGTTTCGTTCTTCTCATAATATCCATAATTATAAATTGTATTTTGAATAAACTCCCTTAAATTAAGCTTCATTTTAAATGCAATATTATCCATTTTTACATTATGAATAACTGGATCTGCCGGAATATCTTCATAGTTATAGTAATAATGTTGCCTTACCTTCCAATAAAACAATGGGTCAAAATCCTCCATATTATATAAAACAAATGCCTTCGAACGTAAACCTAACTTTTCTAACTCATGCAAAATTTCTTCTTGAAAGGAATATGAAGAAACAATAATATACTTAATATAATCAACCAAATTAAGAGCTTCTTGGATAGAATAAACTTTTACCCCCATAATTTGTTGATGTTCTTGATAACTAGAAATAATTCCTTGAATATAATGAAAAGAAATATTTTTCTCGTTAAGAAAGTTGAACAAAGCGACAGTATGTTCTCCAGCTCCCCAAATCATCACTTTATCTTCATCGTCTAACTGTTCAAACAAATTTAATATTCTTTCTTGTATCTTGTATCTTTCTATCATAGACTTATTCCTTTCTTCCATAATATTTTTATACTTTTAATATTTTTTATATATATCAATTAATTTTGGTAGAATAACATTCTTTAAATCATGATACTTCTCTACATATTTTCTACCCTGTTCACCTAGATAAACAATCTTTTCTTTGTCATCTATTAATTTGTCAATAACTTCTTCAAGATTATCCACCGTTGCAGATATGATAGGTAAATCGTTTGGATACCCTTGTTTAACAAAATCATTAATATTAAGTAATAACCGGCTTTTTTAAAGCCATTGCTTCAATTGATAACATACCGTAAGTTCCATATAAAATATGATCAATGATAATATCTCCTTGTGCTAACTCTTTAAGAAAATCATTATGATTGGGATTATCTATTACAGTAAACTCAATATCATTTCTTTTTGACAATAATTTCTTCATTACATCAATAATGTAATCTGTGCCTTTAAATTTTCTGTTCGTCGGAGCATGTATAATTTTCAACTTCCTATTCAATGATTTAGTAATTGGTTTGTAATCATAATTCTCAATACAATATTTACCTAAACTTAAATCTATTGGCAAAGGTAATATTTCAACATTATCATAGAATGGTATTACATATTCGGCTAATTCCAAATCTTGTACGATTGCTGTTGGAATACACTTTGCACAATTTTTCACATACTTTATTACCTGATCTTCATCTACAAAAAAATCTTTGTACATCAATTCAGCGTACGGATTAAATTTTTCCAAAACACTTGGTAATCTTACATCTGTTCCATTATGATGCATGAATAATTTTTTCCCCTTTGATGATAAATAGGGTAAATCCTCCTGATCATATAAAAATGTATGCGCAAAAAAGAAATGAAAAATATCGTATTTGTCTTTATGCTCTTCAAATAATTTTTGACGAATTTTAATCTTTTCAGGCTTTGTAAACATATTAATATCGAAATCAATATCTGCTTTCTCAAATCGATGTTTTAGAAATGAAATTGATTTAGCATAATGTCCAATCTCATCAATAGCTTTTGCAAATGTGGTATTTAAACCACAAATAGATATCAACCCATACAATATGTTCAAATATTCCTCATTCCTTTCATACTTACTTAATAAAAGTCTAAACTAATATATTAATTAAAAAACAGATAATTACATTTCATCAACTAATGTTCGTAATTCCTCTAATGACAACCATTCTGCATTCGTATCACTTGTGTATTTAAATCCTTCCGGCAAGCTTCTTCCGCGTTTCAAATATTCTTGTGGACACCACGGAAACTCAGGGGTAATGACATAATAATCATCAAACTCAACTGTATGTCTCGCATCATCTTCGGTAATCATCGTTTCATGAAGCTTTTCTCCAGGACGGATGCCAATGATTTCAAATTCTGCTGCTGGAGCAATAGCTCTTGCAAGATCCACCACTTTCATGCTGGGGATTTTCGGAACAAAAATTTCACCGCCCTTCATTCTAAAAAGGGAATCAATGACAAACTGAACACCTTGGTCAAGCGTAATCCAAAAGCGAGTCATCCGTTCATCTGTGATTGGCAACTTCTTCCCTTTATCGGCCATTTTTTTAAAAAATGGAACAACGCTTCCACGGCTCCCAACCACATTTCCATAGCGCACGACGGAAAATCGAGTATCTTTTCCTCCCACATAAGAGTTAGCCGCCACAAATAGTTTATCGGATGCTAATTTTGTCGCACCATATAAATTAATTGGTGCAGCAGCCTTATCGGTACTTAGCGCAACAACTCGTTTTACCCCACGGTCAATAGCAGCTTCAATAATATTTTGAGCACCATAAATATTTGTCTTTACCGCTTCAAATGGGTTGTATTCACAAGCCGGTACCTGTTTCATTGCCGCTGCATGAATAACATAGTCAACACCATCAAACGCGCGATACAGACGCTCTTTGTCTCGTACGTCACCAATGAAAAAGCGAATTCTTGGGTCTTTATATTCCTGTGCCATTTCATATTGTTTTAATTCATCCCGGCTAAAGACAATAACTTTCTTCACATCATACTTTAATACTTTTTCTACAAACTTTTTGCCAAATGATCCTGTTCCACCTGTAACTAAAACAGATTTTCCACTTAAGCTAAATGTCATTATTCTAAACCTCTCTGTGTTGTTTTTGTTTAATCCAAGTATATATCTACCATTACATAAAGTGTTCAAATTCACCAATATCCATAAACTAAGTATTTTAACTTCAAATCCTTAAAAAAAACCAAATTTATTGCCATCGTACAAAAGGAAATCTAAAACTTGACCAAGTGAGATATCTAACATTCACTTTCAATAAATTCTTTTAGCTCTTTAAAGTAAGGTTCAACAAATTGAATATGCGCATGACAATCCATTAAAAACTTTCTTGTTTCATTAACGATAATTTCTGCTTTTTGAACTAAATTTTTGTGAAAACGAATCGATTGGAACGTTCCTTCAAGCCGTTTATTTTGAACCCTCATCATTGGATGTATAAAAACTTGATAAAAAAGATTATTTCTTAATTTACTAAACGCTTTATCAAATTTTTTTAACTCATTCTCCAGGTTATTATTTGAATTCAATTTTGCTAATCGCTCTAGATTGCTCAACACTCCATAAAGCTTTGAAAAAAGATTTTCCAAACTTAAAAAGTCTCGTTCCACTTCTATAATATGAGAAGATAGATCCTTTTTTTGGTATTGATTGGTAGATTTATACCAATCGTTTTCAACTATTTTTTCTTTTAAATACTGTTCTATCACTTGATCCAAATTTATAAAATCGGTTCCAGCAATGTTCGCTCCTGCTTTCGTTGTATTAATTACCCTTATATGAGGATACTTTTTTATATAAAATTCAAAATGTCGAAGCATATCTTTAAATCCCTCATTTGTGGGGACTTCTTCACCGTAAACATTTTTAACAGTTGGTAAGTTATTAAGTCTCTCGTCTGAAATAAAATCCGAACCATTTCCATAACTGATTCCTTCGGCATAGTGGCGATTATGTAAATAAGCCAAATTTTGTCCAACCAAAATAATGGGACCTGCTCCTAACCGGCATAATAGTTCAAAAGTGACAACTGCAATAGAAGGGGCATCCTGTAAGATTTCTAGATTCTTTTTCTCGCTGCGACCTAATAAGTAGGAAGAAACAGTATCTTGATTAATGATCATATGCAGCATTGGGCCTGGATAGTTTTCCAACGTTTCATATCCTACTGTACTCCCGAATACTAGTGGAATATCTGTAATTCCTTTGTCTTTAATTATTTGGATGACACGATAATTGTGAGCTTGCGGATCATATGTACATGCAGCATCCGGATAAATATCTTGATTTATTAAGGCGTTGATTGCTGAGCCAACTGAAAAAATATAGGCCAAACCATGTTCTTTAATATATCTTAAGTTTTCAAATTCCTCCGAAAGAGAAGGACCTGCTGACACAATAATAGCTGGTTTGTCTTTAAAAATCGATGGATTGACATCATGTAAAATATTGGGTGTTTTCATCACGTATGGAAAATTTTTAATTGAGTTGATCGTCCATCGCTTTTGAAACGCTGCATTCGTTGCTACATTAGTTCTTTCATGTAACAATTGTTCTTTCAATGCCTTCATAATAAACGTTAATTCATTCACGTAAATTGTTTCATAAGCCGTTAGAGGAATCACGAGTATATTTTTCCCGTTATTCAACAATTTTTGAATCTCGATTGTTAATTGTTGCTTGTCAGTTCCAGTAAAAATAGACTGTACATTTTTTAAAGGCCAAACCTTTATGTTGATGTGCGTAAAAAATTGAACCAACACTTCTGGATTTGGTTCATAAATAGAAAATTTCATAGCTGGATATTGATTGGCGAATTGTTTTATATGGTACCCTAGCCCAATTCCTACAAAAAGAACTTGTTCATATTGCTCAACATTTGTCCATTTTTCAATCAGCCTTGCTGCTTCATGTTCCGGATCGTATTTGCTGTGAAGATAACGAATTTTGTCATTCCATTTTATTTTCATTGTTAAAGAGCCTTTTTTGGTTGGCTCCACTATAACTTGATCGCTCTCTTGAGATTCCAGCGGCAACAATTTTTGAAACAATTCTCGATGATGTAAATTTAAATACATGCGATTATCAACTAATATCATAGCGGTATCCCTCTTGATCGATTGTTGAATCAATTTCTTTCCCCAATTCTTCTAACAGCGGAAGCAGTTCGTATTGAATCGTATCCGCAATAAGCACTTCATCTTGGTTTTCCAACGCTTCTTGCAAACTTTTTAAATGCTCTTTTAGCGCTGCAGCTATGTTTAAATATTGATCCCAATTTTCCGGCCGCTGCTTTGTTCTATCAATCGTGGCAATCATTTGATTCAACCATTCTAAACCCTCAAGAAAGTCCATAAATCGATCCCAAGTCGTTTGATCGGAATGATGATAAAATTCATCAACTAAATGAGGAAGTTCTGGTTTGGCTCTTTGGATATATTCACTGGCAGAAAGGAGTATGTCATTAATAAACTGTTTCACTGTTTTCAGAACAATCTCCAATTCACTGATTTCTGTAAGATGATCTTCTAAAAACAACTCATGATCTTCATAAATTTCTTTTCCGTCAGCAATGAAATGGCTAAAAAAGTAATGGTCGTTCGTTTCTTCATTAATTTTTTCTATAACATCATTAACACTTGGTTGATTCAAATTCCATGATTTCTCGTTAATTTTTAAAATCATATTTTGTCCTCCGACTTACCATCATAAAAAGAACTTTTCTATTTATATTATCGGACATAAAAGGGAAAGTTTGAGTATTTTCGACGTGATCTTCAAATTTTGTCGAAAGAACTATATGGAAATAATAAGAGGAGAAAAAAATAAAAGTGATCTTCCCAAAGAGAAGACCACTTTTTTCATACCTATTAACGAAGAAGTTGCAGAACTCCTTGCGGTTGTTGGTTTGCTTGAGCCAACATTGCTTGGGCAGCTTGAGCAAGAATAGAGCTCTTCGTTTGTTCCATCATTTCTTTCGCCATATCTACGTCACGGATACGGGATTCAGCAGCTGATAAGTTTTCGGAAGATGTACTTAAGTTATTAATAGTATGTTCTAAGCGGTTTTGCATTGCACCAAATTTTGCACGTTCTGTAGCTACTGTTTTTATCGCGTTATCGATAACAGTAATTGCCGCGTTAGCACCAGACTGTGTACTTACGTTGATGCCCGTACCTGTTTTACTGTCTCCACTCCCCACTAGAAGAGAAGATGCATCCATTTTCGAAATTGTTAGTGTAATTTCTTGGTCTTGATTAGCACCGATATGGAATACAAGTCCAGTACCACTAAACGTACCGTTCAATAATGTTTTTCCGTTAAATTGAGTGGTTTCGGAAATACGGGTGATTTCACGAGCCAATTGATTCATTTCATCTTGAATGGCTTTACGATCAGTATTGCTATCATTGGTATCGTTGGCTGATTGAACAGCTAATTCCCGCATACGTTGAAGAATGGAATGCGTTTCATTTAATGCACCTTCAGCGGTTTGAATTAAAGAAATACCGTCTTGAGCGTTGCGGGAAGCTTGGTCCAAGCCGCGGATTTGGGCGCGCATTTTTTCGGAAATGGCAAGTCCTGCAGCATCGTCTCCGGCGCGGTTGATGCGAAGTCCGGAAGACAATTTTTCCATCGATTTCGATTGGGCATTAGTTGCGTAGTTTAATCTGTTCAACGTGTTCAACGCTGCGATATTGTGATTGATAATCATGTGTTTTTCCTCCTTGAAATTGGTTTTGGTTCACATCCGTGTGAACGTGAGGATGATAGGTCGGCCGCCCTATTTCCTCACTCGTGTTTTATATCGGCGCTGGGAGAGATAGTTTAATAGTTTTTAAAAAATTTTTTCGCTTTTGTGCTAAAATGGGTTGAAGTTGTTGAAAGGAGGGTATTCTATGGATATTTCCGCATTATCGGTTGGATTGCATCAGATCCAGCTGCAGCAAAGCGTCGGGATTGCCTTGACAAAGAAAGCGATGGATGCGGCGCAGGTTCAAAGCCAAGCGATGATCAATATGATCCAACAGTCGGCGGTTCCCGCTCCCCATCCGACGTCCGGACATAAGATTGATGTCAGTGTTTAATGTTTAACATGTAATCTTCAAGAAAGGACTGTCCAGTGTCTGTTACCCCTACGCAAGTTTGCATAATCTAGTGATGGTGAGAACCAGACACTTACGGGACAGCCCTTTTTTGTCTTTTCAGAATGTTCCGAGCCGATCAGTTGATATTCGATTTCCTTTCATGATATTTTTAGTTCAATTAAGGACGATCTTTTTGAAAAGAACGCTGATCATTCATACATAGAAAGGGTTATGGAGTATGGAAGAAAAAAGACAGGGAAGCCGTGCGGAGGGGCAGGATGCCTTTACGAAAAGGCGCTGGTGGATTTTGGCGAATGTGTCGCTTGGAACGTTTATGGCCACGCTGGATGGCAGCATTGCCAATGTGGCGCTGCCGTCGATAGCCCGCGCGACACTCATACGTCCATGGGAGATGTGCAGTGGGTGTTAAACGCCTATCTGTTGACGATTTGCGCTCTTTTGCCGATTGTCGGAAAGATTTCCGATATGGTGGGGCGTACGCGGATTTATAATTATGGGTTTCTCATTTTTACCTTGGGGTCGTTATGGTGCGGGCTTGCCCACTCGCTTGCAGGATTGATCGTCGCGCGGATTGTTCAAGCGATAGGCGCTTCCTGTATGATGGCGAACAACCAAGCAATTGTATCGGTGACGTTCGCAAGCGGCGGCCGCGGCCGGGCGATGGGTATTACAGGAGCGATGGTTTCGATCGGATCGCTGACAGGCCCGGGGATCGGCGGGATTTTAATCGGCCATTTCGGCTGGCCGGCCATCTTTTTTATTAACATTCCCATTGGGATTCTCGGCTTTATCGCGGGTTGGTTTATTTTGCCGCGCACGAAACTCAACAAAGATAAGGAGCCGTTCGATTATGCGGGTTCGGTTTTGTTTATGATTGGAATGGTGGCCTTTTTATACACCGCCTCCAAAGGAGAAGACTGGGGCTGGGGTTCAATCAGAACGGTTTCGCTCGGACTGTTGGCCATCCTCTTCTTGCTCACGTTTTACATTTGGGAACGAAAAACGCGGTTTCCGATGCTGGACTTTTCTCTTTACCGGATCCGCGCATTCCGCATCGGCAATATCACGGCGTTATTGTCGTTTGTCGCCCTTTTTTGCTCGAACGTGATGATGCCGTTTTATTTGCAAAACATCCTCGGGTTCTCCCCGCAAAAAACCGGTTATATGATGATGGTGTATCCAATGGTGATGGCGGTTGTGGCTCCGTTTGCTGGCTGGCTTTCCGATAAAATCGGGTCGGCGTATTTAACGACCGGGGGGTTGCTGGTGAATGCGCTTGGGTTCGCCTTATTGAATACATTGTCGATGAAAGAAAGCATGTGGATGGTAGCCCTTCACTTAGCGATTTTTGGGCTTGGCCACGGTTTATTCCAGTCACCGAACAATTCCAGCGTAATGGGCGCTGTTCCCCGTCCGCAGCTGGGGACAGCGGGAGGCTTGAACGCCCTTGTCCGCAATGCCGGAATGGTATTAGGCGTTTCCTTTTCGGTTACGTTGCTCACATTCCGCATGAATCAGCTGAGCGGGCATACTGGACAAGTTTCCGCCCACGACAGCGACCCGGCGCTGATGATGCAGGCTTTGCATACGGTCTTCTGGGCAGCGTTTGCGATTTGCTTATTTGGCGCGATGCTTTCCGCACTTCGCCTTACGCAAAAAACCCAGCCCACCATGTAGTGCCGTCCTTCTCCGGCGTTTGAACCTTCCCTGTCGGAGAAGGGTTTTTTATTGGCAAATACCCCCTTCTTGAAAAAAGAAAATCCTTCTTTCAGTTGGCACAGCCTTGGCCGCCATCTAAGATATCCTCGCCGCTATCGTTCTAATACCTGAGCGAGACAACGGATTTGCTGACGGTATTTGGTCTAAATGGTATCCCTTGCTTCGCAAATAGTATTCCACGCCGTTTTTGGCAATGTCGGTATTATGTTTCGGGCCGATGGGGACATACCGGACCGGCAATTTTTCTGGCAGCTGAATGGAAATATACGGAATAATAATGCCGTTGACTGAACGAAAGGCCATTTGTGTGTCGCCGGTGTCCGCTCTTCTTCTTCGTTTAAATGCAGGTATTCTTCTTCATTTTTAAAGGCTTCATGCTTGAAAAAAATCGAACAGGACGTAATCAGTTCAAGAAAATGAGTCGGCAGTTCGGCCGCCGCTTTCTTATCGTCAAACTGTCCGCGGCGCTGCCTTAGGAATTCAAAGGATCGGAGCAGCGAATGTAGGAGAATCTGCTACTGCTTCCTTTTTCGTATATCACATTTCCATAGACAACGCTGACTTCTTTTCCCATGCTTTCCGAAAGACTGTTGATTTTTTCCAACAATTCGCGGGAAGAAAAGCCGATATTGTATCCATCTCCTCGCGAGCAGCTGCACTAAAAGGTCAGCGAATCTTGGTTGGGGGTCAGCGACAACACATACACTTCCAAATAATCCAAATGAATTTCATGCAAAAATTTTGAAAGAGCCCATCTCATTTTTCCAACAAACTAATTCCGGCATTTTTCCAGTTCCTTATCCTTTCCATACGTTTCATTGATCTTTTGTTCCAATAATTCGAGCACATGGCGGGCGATATGACGAATATAGACCAGCTCGCCTGAATCGTTTAAAAAATTTCCTTTTGACATCCATATGCTTCAGTTGTCAATCATTCCCATAAAGCTATCCAAATTGGTGTAGTGGTAAAGGAATATCATGGGGCTGTTCGGATTGCCCAATGGCTTCCCCCATGTACGTCCAAAATTGCGAATGCAACAGCTGCATTAGCGGCTCTTGTTCTGCCATTCCATCACTCCCCGTTTGAATTAACGGTCCTCGTTTTCTTTTAATTAAAATCATTCGTTCTTTTCTTTTTCCCAAAAGGCCGGAAAAACAAGCCCATCTTCCAAAGGCGCACATTCTCCTGAAAAAAGCGATGTCCAAGAAAAAAGCCGAATCCCCTTTCCGCTTGAAAAAGAATCCGGCCTTGCCTTTTGTATGATTTTTATGATGGATTGTCCGCATTTATGATTCTTTGGCATTGACGGCATTTCATTCAAAAAATGGACGATGAGTACATTGGGTTCCGTCCTCCAATCAGAACTGCCATTCATTTTAGAAAAAAATTCCTTTCCTTTCTCTTTTCTATTTCGCCAAAATCCGCTACACTTTTCATAAACGCAGATGAGGCAAATAATAAAGGAGGAAAACGAATTCATGATCTTCATTTTATATGCAAGTCTGATTCTTTTTATTGGCGTTCTAATTTATTTGGACCGCGTTGCCGTGAAAACGTACCGCTCTGCCTGGCCGAAAGCCGAACATATACAAGCCGTGCTCAAGCGTATGCGAGAGCAAACAGAAATAATCCAAGCAGAAGCCGCCAAACTATTAGAACATCAGCAGAAAATTCAGGAAGATCTTGAACAAACGAAAAAGTCGGTGGAAACAGCTGTGAGAGCAGCGAAGCAAACACCGGAAGCTGCGAAGAAGTTATTTAGCGTCTTGAAAACTCAAAGAAAAAAGGCACCAAGCCAGCCATAAATATCCTTTCTGTTCTATAGGCCAGCTCTTAAGGATGTCGAAAATCGGCATCCTTTTTTAAATTTTATTTTTTAACCGTTTTCATGAGAGCTCTTGTCTTGACTTCGACACTATCCGACATTATACTCAAAACGTATCAACATTGAAATATCAGAAAATTCAACTATTTTAGAAGATAGGAGGACATCATGAGTACACTGTTTCGAAAAAAATCGATCAATGAAATGCTGGCACAAAGCCAGAAAAAAGAGCTGAAGCGATCTCTTGGATTGCTGGACTTAATCTTTCTTGGCGTCGGCTGCGTGATTGGAACAGGCATTTTTGTCATAACGGGAGTGGTAGCAGCTCAAAGCGCAGGTCCCGCAATTATTCTTTCCTTCATCTTAGCCGGAATTGCATGCGCGTTGGCTGCTTTTTGCTATGCCGAGTTTTCCTCAGCAGTGCCGATTTCAGGAAGTGTTTATACGTACACATATGCCACACTGGGTGAAATTTTTGCCTTCTTAATTGGCTGGGACTTGATGTTGGAGTACGTGCTGGCGATTTCAGCGGTGGCAGCCGGGTGGTCAGCTTATTTTCAATCCCTTTTGGCTGGTTTTGGACTGAAAATACCGACTATTCTTTCTTCGGCACCCGGCACTGGGCATGGAGGAGCCGTTGATTTACTGGCAATTCTGATTATTTTGTTTATTACTGCTTTAGTTAGCAGAGGAGTAAAGGAAAGCACTCGTTTTAACAATGTCATGGTCATTATCAAGCTGGCGGTCATCATCGCTTTTATCGCTGCCGGACTCGGCTATGTAAAACCGGACAACTGGACGCCGTTTATGCCATATGGTTTTAGCGGAGTTGTTACAAGCGCCGCAACGGTTTTCTTTGCCTATATCGGATTTGATGTCATTGCAACGGCTTCTGAAGAAGTGAAACGGCCGCAGCGTGATATGCCTATCGGGATCATCACTTCCTTAGCTATTTGCACGATCTTGTATATAGGAGTTTCTCTAATCCTAACGGGAATGATCCCTTATCAAAAATTAAATGTTGCCGACCCGGTAGCCTTTGCTCTTAAATTTGTTGGCCAAGACCGGATGGCTGGGATTATATCCGTGGGCGCCGTCGCCGGAATTACGACCGTTCTCCTCGCTTTAATCTATGCACAAGTCCGGCTTTCCTATGCGATGAGCCGGGACGGTCTGCTTCCAAAAGTGCTTGGCCGCGTTCACCCGACTTTTCAAACGCCGTTTATCAACACTTGGATCACAGGTATTTTAGCCGCTGCTATTTCAGGCTTTGTGGATTTAACGACCCTTGCCCATCTTGTCAATATGGGAACCCTTGCTGCTTTTACGTTAATTTCTATCTCTATTATCGTGCTGCGGAAAAAATACCCTGATTTAAAACCATCATTCAGTGTTCCATTTGTTCCGGTGCTCCCGGCGATCAGCGCCATCATCTGCATTTACTTGTCACTAAGCCTGCCGGGAATCACTTGGATCTCTTTTCTGATTTGGCTGGCCATTGGAACGTTCTTTTACTATATCTACGCCAGAAACCACAGCCATTTAGCACGCCACGACATTCATCAATCAAAAAAAGAGGTTGTCTAGAAACGCGGCTCGTCATGGCCCCATCCTTTTCCGAACCTTGTGGCGTGTGAGTCCCTTGATCTTGTTTAACAGGCTCTCTCCTTTCCCTTTGAAGGAGGGGAACTTCTTTTTTCAAGATCAATACCATTTTGGAAAAAGATGACCTTATTTGGATCATGGGCCAGCTGGAAGGCTGGCCATTTGAATGGAAAAAACAGTTTGTTTTTTCTCTGCGTTACAACGTTTAAAGAGGGAATCCTTTTATAAATCGGCCAGACAGTCCATAAGAAAAAGCGAATTTGAAAGATAAGTCTATTTGTAAGCGCTTTTATAACTGAAAACAGTTTTTTCTCTTCATTTTTTTCCCTTTACATTCTCACTCTTCCAGGATTAAGATATGAACATTCTAAAAATAATAAAGTTAATCCAAGCATCTTTTATCGCTTAATTCATGATGATGAAGCGGGGGAAACCAATCGCGGCCTTATGGGCTGCATGGGGTGAATCCTAATATTTAGGAGGGGTGACTCTTTCCACCCTAATCCGACAGCTAACCTCGTAGGCGTTTGAAAAGAGGAGATGTCTCTTTGCCTATGCTCTTTAGTGCCGCAGAGTCATTTTCCCCTCTGCGGTTTTTGTTTGCGCAAAATGAAATCTCCACTTTTATCAATATTTTCAAACAAGAGGTGCAGAACCATTATGTATATGACATTAAAACGATTGCTGATAGGAAAGCCACTGAAAACCAATGCCCTTAGCGAGCATAAATTAAGCAAAAGGAAAGCGCTGGCCATTTTATCATCCGATGCTTTATCTTCCGTTGCATACGGTCCCGAACAAGTGCTGATCGTCTTAGCTACTGTCGGAGCAGCGGCTTACTGGTACTCCATTCCAATCGCAGTAGGGATTTTGATACTGCTCATAGCGCTCATCCTCTCCTATCGGCAAATTATTTACGCCTACCCTCACGGCGGTGGAGCGTATATCGTATCTCGAAACAACTTGGGCGAAACAACTGGTCTCGTCGCCGGCGGATCGCTCTTGGTCGACTATATTTTAACTGTTGCCGTCAGCATTTCCGCAGGGACGGACGCCATCACTTCGGCATTTCCTTCCCTGCATGCCCACAGTGTGCTGATTTCTATTCTTCTTGTGCTCTTTATTACCATTTTAAACTTGCGTGGGCTGTCTGAGTCGGCAACCGTGTTGTCCTATCCGGTCTATTTGTTCGTATTGGCCTTGCTTGTATTAATTGCGGTCGGAATTCAGAAAGTCGCCACCGGCCAAATCCCGGCTACTGCCCATGAACCGATGGGACATTGGGTGGATGGCGTCAGCATGTTTTTATTGTTAAAAGCTTTTACATCCGGATGTTCTGCGTTAACAGGCGTCGAAGCCGTTTCGAACGCGATTCCGAATTTTAAAGATCCCGCCGAAAAAAATGCGGCCCGCACGCTTATGATGATGGGCGTTTTGCTCGGAATTTTGTTTTCCGGCATTACCTTTTTAGCTTATTGGTACGGTATCAGTCCGAAAGCGGACGAAACCGTCGTTTCTCAAATTGCGGATGAAACATTCGGCCGAACGCCGTTGTATTACTTTGTACAAGGAACGACCGCCTTAATTCTCGTGTTGGCAGCGAATACCGGTTTTTCTGCTTTTCCTCTTCTCGCGGTCAACTTGGCGACAGATAAATATTTGCCGCGTATGTTTACCATTCGTGGCGACCGACTTGGATATTCAAATGGCATTTTGTTTTTAAGCATTGCTTCCATGATTCTGATTATCGCGTTTAAAGGAAAAACGGAAAACTTAATTCCTTTATATGCGGTTGGCGTTTTCATTCCTTTCACCCTCTCTCAAACCGGGATGATTGTGAAATGGATTCGGGAAAAACCAAAAGGATGGCAATGGAAGCTTGTGACTAACTTTGTCGGAGCGTTTATAACCTTTACGGTCGTTCTGACGTTGTTCATTACAAAATTTACTCATGTTTGGGTTGTTTTCGTCTTTTTGCCTGTAATCATTACCATGTTTTATAAAATTAAGCATCATTATATCAACGTGGGAGAACAATTGCGGATCAACCCTGATGAACAAACTCCGCCTATTGCGGGCAATGTCGTCATCGTTCCGGTCGCCGGAATCACGAAAGTAGTGGAAAACTCATTAAAATATGCCCAATCGATCGGCGATTATGTCATTGCTGTCTATGTGGCGTTCGACCGCGAAAGCGAAGAAGCCATGCAAGAAAAATGGAAAGAATGGCAGCCTGATGTGCGGCTTTTAACCTTTGTGTCTCAATATCGAAGTTTGGTTCATCCGATAGGAAGGCTCGTTGATTTTATCGAAGACAAAGCAGAAGATCACAATTATCAAGTAACCGTTTTGATACCGCAGTTTTTGCCGCGCAAAAGATGGCACCATATTTTGCATAACCAGTCGAGTTTGCTGCTTAGAGCCTATTTGCTTCGTACAAAAAACGTTGTCGTCTCCACTGTTCCTTACCATTTCAAGAAATAGCCAAAAGCCCCTAACCTTCGAAAGGGGCTTTTTCTTTTTGGAATCAAACTACAGCTTCCACCTGCCTCCATTCTTCTAGCTATCACTTATAAAGCAAAATTAAAACCATCTATAGAGGCTACACATTGAAACTGCACGATCATGATTTTATTTTTCGATTTTTTCAAAAAAATACTAGATAAAACCAGTTATTTTGATAGAATTAATCTTGATCTGTAGTTTCCAGTAAGCGGCAGTGAGGACTTCCGCTTACACTTTGATCGATTACTAGTAAGAGTAAAGGACGAAGAAAATGTGTACAGAATAGCGATTGATGATGAAAGAGATGTGTACATGGCCAGTTCCATCGGAAAAAAAGTGGCGGAAGAATTTGGACTGGACAAAATTCAACAAACCAAGCTGGTTGTTTCGATCATGGAATTGGCACGCAATATCATCTATTACGCAGTAAAGGGGGAAATTTTTATTACTCCCTTTCCTGACTACGGAATTGAAATTTTGGCTATCGACCATGGGCCGGGCATCAAAGAGATCGAAAAAGTTCTGAAAAGTGAGATTCGTTCCAAAAAAGGGCTTGGACTCGGTTTATCAGGAGTTCAGCGGTTAATGGATGAATTTGAGATAACCAGCAAAGAAGACTTTGGAACGAGAATCCGCGCCGTGAAATGGTTAAATGAAAGGCAGGGGAACCATCATTTATAAACAATTGAAATTTAGAGAAGTACACTATGGTTTGATTCTGCTTAAGCCGGACGGCCAAATTGAATATATGAACAATAAGGCCCAGAAATTAATAGGGCATAAAAGCCAGTCCGAACCGAAAAATATTTTTCAGTGCTTTGCTCATCCGGACATCAATAAAAAGCTTCAAGACTGTATGGATGGGACTTGCGAACAATTTGTCGCTCATGTTCACTCAAGACCTCATCTTTTTTTGTTCCATAAAGGCATTGGTCATCCGCCCTCAAGTCATTATTTGTATATCTTCAGCCTTGATCAGCTGAAGAATGTAGAAAATCACAATAATTGGAATGAGAGCTTATTAACTTCCATCGGTGAGATGTCAGCCGGCATCGCTCATGAAGTAAGAAACCCTTTAACAGCTGTAAAAGGATTTTTGCAATTATTGAATCAATCCTATAAACCAGAGTACATCGAAATTGCTCAAAGCGAACTGGAACGGGCGATTACCATTTTAAATGAGCTCATGAGCGTTTCCAAACCGGAATTTGATCAAGAAAAACGAACCACGTTTTCCATCTCCGCTGAAATTGAATCGATTTTGCTGCTGTTTCAAAACCAACTTTATAACATTAAAGTCGTCAAAAAATTGGAACATCCAAGCGCCGTTATTACGGGGAAAAAGGGCCAAATCAAAAAAGCGCTTTTCAACATTGTGAAAAATGCGATCGAAGCGATGCCCAAAGGCGGAATCTTGACGATTGAACAGTATGAAGATCATGAGGGAGTCCATATTAGAATTGCGGATACCGGCGTCGGCATCCCGAAGGATAAATTACGAATGCTCGGCACCCCTTTCTTCAGTTTAAAAGAAGACGGAACGGGAATGGGAGTGGCGCAAGTGTTTTCAGCCATGCAAAACAATAATGCATTCGTTCAAGTAGAAAGCGAAGAAGGAAAAGGGACTGCTTTTTGTTTGCACTTTCCAAAAGGCATCCGGCATTTAGATCCATTCTCCAGGAGGGATATTATGGCGAAAACGATTTCTTTAGAAAAAGAATTAACCGAATTTTTGATCCAAAACATCGATCAATATGCGAAACAATGGGTTCAATATTTGCAAGAGCATAAAAGCTATTATAATCACTTTGACGCAAGCAAAGACGCGGAAGAGGAACAGTTCAATCAATGTAAGCGTTTTATCAACCTCGTCGTGAGAAGCATTCCGGAAATTAAAGCGGAAGAAATCATGGACTGGTCGAAAGAGCTTGGTACATCAAGGGCCAAAACCGATTTTCCCATTCATCTGGCTTGGGAATTTTTCCAATCTTCCCGAAGCATGATTTGGGAGGCCATTCATTCCTTTTATCAACAAACCGGCACCAGTCTGGTCATCGATGAGTTTTTTTCACTCGAACGGAAAGTCAATAATATTATTGATATGATGATTAACTCCTACACAGCTTATTATGTTCAATATAAAGACGAATTGCTGAAAAGCCAGCGCGAGACCGTCGATGAGTTGTCCGTGCCCGTTATACCTATCACCGATAAAATATGTATTCTTCCGATTGTGGGCACTGTCGATACATATCGAGCGAAAAAAATTCGCGAGAAGACTCTTTTTAAAGTGAAAGAGTTTAAAGCGCGCAAATTAATCATTGACGTCTCCGGAGTTCCATTCGTTGACACCGCTGTCGTCAATCATCTTTTTAAAATTGTGAGAGGGATTAAACTGCTGGGATGTTCCACCATCTTAACCGGAATCAGTCCGGAGATCGCCGATACGATGATCGAACTCGGCATCGAAATTGGAGAAGGGCTGGAAACCCGCTCCGACCTTCAACAGGCACTCCAAGAAATCGGCTTTGGCTTTGAACATGCTTCGAACCATATGAAAACAAAAAGATAAAGAAATTGGAATCACACTAAAAAGAATGACCGCCAACTGATGACGGTCATTCTTTTCTCCTATACGGCTTTCATGGCAATGTTATAACCGGCTTTCTGCTTCTTTGTTGATCGGCTGCGGATTTCTCATAATGAATGGATATAGCAGCAATCCGACCACAAATAAACCGATGCCTAGCAAGAAAGTTCTCATATCAGCCGTTCCTGTTTTAATGACCCAAATAGAGTACACCAATGCGAGAACGGTAATCACGCCGTCTGTTCTCCGTGCTCCTTGCGCTAAGCCATAAGTTTCTCCGGTAATCACCAACTTTAATTGATAGACGGCAGACACAAGATATGGAATCAAATAGGCCAGCGTCGCCACTACAATGACAAAGTTATAGGCTCGGTTCACCGTATGGGATATGGTCGAAAACAAGAAAATCTGCGTCATCAAATTGGTGAGGGTTAAAGAGTTTCTTGGACTTCCCTTTCCATTGGTTTTGGCGAAAAAAGCAGGGAATAGGCCCGTTTTTGCCGCTTGATAAGGCACTTCGGAACTGACGACAATCCAGCCCACAGTCGATCCGAACAAAGAAATTAAGGCTAAAATCGCCATAATATAAGTACCGCCGCTTCCAATCACTTGCCCTAAAGCATCGACAAGCGGTTTTTGCGATTCTCTCAGTTCATCTTGAGAGAGAGCCCCCATCGTTAACAGTGTAATCGCGATATAAATCAGCATCGAAATCAACAATCCTAAAAGGGTTGCTTTCTTTACATCTCCTTGCGATTTTGCCCGGTTGGAAAGCATTACGGCCGATTCGATGCCGATAAAAGCCCACAACGCGGAAATAGCTGCACCATTGATTTGTCCGCCCAAAGACACTGCCTTTCCGGTCGAATCCACAAAATGTTTGGCATTTCCCAAATTGCTTTGATCAAAAGCAAAAATAGTCAAAACGACAAATAAGGTAAATCCAAGCACTTTCGCAACAGTCGCCGTTAAATTGATTTTCCCGGCACCGTCAAAGCTGCGAGTCAGAATCCATTGAATTCCCCACAGCATCACCGTACACACTAAAAAGGTGATCAGTTTGCCGACTTCCAATTGAAAAGACCCGGCTGACCATAAAAGCTTTTTGCTTTGCATGATCGGGAAAAAGGTAGTTAAATAACCGGCAAAAGAAATGATGACTGAAGCGGTCGCAGCCCAGTTGGCTGCCCAATAACCCCACGCCATGCTGTAGCCGGCAACCCGTCCGGCATTAGGCGAAGAAAACATTGCTTGCGCGTAGCTTTGCGGCCCCGCTTTCAGCTCCGGTTTTCGAATAGACAAATTTCCAAATACGAGCGCAATCATAAAAACCCCCAGCCCGGTTGCTATCCAGGCGAGAGTGGCCCCCCACGGACTGGACACTTGGGCCAAATTAGTCGGAAGCATAAAAACACCGCCTCCTACCATATTTCCAACAACAAACATGGTTAAAATCCATAATCCCCATTTTTTATTGTTCATTCTGCTCACCTTTTTGATTCATTATCTCAAAACCAATCCTTCTTCCTTTATTAAGAAAAAACGATCGTTTTCATCGGGATCTTGATTTGACTTTACTATTTTACAACAAGTTCTTTAGTTTAGTAAAGTGGTAGAATGATAAAGAAAGAGGAAATGTATCCCACCGTTCAAAAGTCCTCCATATATTCTTGAGAACAGGCATAAAAAAATGGGGCCGACTGACAAGCCATAGTCATGGCCCTTTACAGTCGACCCCCGATATTCGAAAACATAGATTCATTGAACTCCTAAGCGTAAATGAAACAGCCTCTCTTCATTCCGCAAGTTCCTTCATTTTTCGGATAATCGCATCCGTTACTTCTTTCGTCGTGTTCTTTCCGCCTAAATCCGGTGTTTTGATTCCTGCTTCCAGCACCGCCTCAATGGCTTCCAATAGCAAATCAGCCGATTCCTGCTCGCCAAAATGGTCCAGCATCATTTTCGCCGTCCAAATTTGCCCGATTGGATTGGCAATTCCTTTTCCGGCAATATCCGGCGCGGAGCCATGGACAGGTTCAAACATGGACGGGTATTTTCCGTTTAAATGAATATTTCCTGACGGAGCGATGCCAATGCTGCCCATGATGGCCGCTCCAAGATCAGTCAAAATATCTCCGAACAAGTTGCTCGCGACAATGACATCAAACTCCTGCGGTCGAGTCACAAAAAAGGAAGCCAACGCATCAATGTGATAGGACTTCATTTCGACATCAGGATATTTCGCCGCAACTTCTTGAACGACGCGATCCCAAAAAGGCATCGTATGGACAATGCCATTCGATTTCGTTGCGCTGGCCACTCGCTTTCTTCTTGTTCTTGCGAGTTCAAAGGCGTATGTCGCTGCTCGCTCGATTCCTTTTCTCGTAAACACGGCGTTTTGAATCGCCATCGCGTCTTCCCCGCTGTGGATTTTTCCGCCGATTTCGCTGTACTCGCCTTCGCTGTTTTCGCGAACGACGATAAAATCAAAACCGGCCGGATGAGCCAGAGGCGATTTTATCCCTTTCAATTGTTTAGCCGGCCGGACATTGATCACCTGCTCAAACTCTCTCCTGATTTTAATGAGAATCCCCCATAATGACACATGGTCGGGCACCAATCGAGGATCGCCAATCGCTCCTAAAAAGATGGCATCGCTGTCAGCCAGTCGGCTTAAACCATCTTCCGGCATCATTTTTCCATGCTTCAGAAAATATTCGCAGTTCCAGGGATATGTATCGTAAGAAAAGGAAAGGCCTCCATGCAGTTGAGACAAAGCTTCCATTACTCTTAATGCTTCCGGAACTACTTCTTTGCCGACCCCATCTCCTGGTATCACGGCTATTTTCTTTGTTTTCATCCTGAACCCTCCTACCCTTGTTTCTGGCCCGATAAGACTTAAACGATCAAACTAAATCATGTCACTCGTCTTTTTCACCTGAGAACCGTGCATGCTTTCCCCATGATTGATTTCATCTAATCGACAAGTCAAATCCTCCTCGGCAAAAATATTCATCTATTCTGAATTTTACGCCCATTTCAAGATGAGGGCAAATGATGGTTGATACAGAAGAAAAACCATGGTCATAAAAAAAGGAACGCCCCGCTCTATGGCAGTGCCTTCCCTGCTGAATCATTGCTATTGAATTCTTCGCTTAGCGATAGATCTTACATAGCGTATTTGCGGTTCACCCATTTAAAAAACGATGGCAGGATAGCGACGACAATGATGACGCGGATCACTTGAACGGCGACCACAAAAGTAGAATCCGCGTGCAGGATCACGGCTGTCGCGGCCATCTCGGCAATCCCTCCCGGAGCAAATGCCAAAACCGAAGTGGCCAATCCGATATCCGTAAACCGAGAAACAATATAGGCGCAGACAGTTGTAGCCATCACCAGTCCAACCGATCCGGCCAATCCCACAAGAAAAATACGCCGTGCACCTTGAAACATTTCCTTGTTTAAAGAAGAGCCAATGCTTGCTCCCATGAGAATTTGCGCAACGATCATCAGCCAACTCGGCCACCATGCATTCAAATCGTGCCCTTTCAGCACTCCGCCTAACGTTTGCGCGATCGCCACAAAGATCATTCCTCCAACAAGCCAAGGAGAGGGGACTCTGATCCATTTTGCGACAAAAACTCCAGCCGCCGCCACAGCCACCAAAACTGCCGTCCAAGCTAGATGAGGATCGGTCGTTTGAAGAACGGCTATCGTTCGCGTCCCTTTACCGACAAAGTGTGAAGAATGCAGCGCCCACATCGAAACAAAAAAAGGAACCGTCCCCGTTACAAGAAGAACCCGAACCATCTGAGTAAGGCTGACAACCGCTACATTCGCCCCCAACTCGCTCGCAATGCCTGGCATGGCGGAAAGCCCTCCGGGAGCCGTTCCCACAAAACTCGTGATGAAATCGGTTGAGCTGAACCGCCATAAAATGAATCCAGACAATAGCGAAAAACTGATCGATAAAAGCAGCATGGCAAGCACAATCAAGCCGTCCTCATGAAAGACACGCCATACAGTGGAATTCATTTGTTGTCCCAATTGAATTCCTAATATAAATTGGCCGATCCACATCCAATGTTTCATCAGCTTGATTTCCACTTGCTGAAAAGAAACAAACGCCGGTTTCCAAAGGGCCAGCCCGCCGGCTAACATCAATGATCCGATCATCCAACCGATGGAAACTCCCGTCCGCGACAATAAAAATCCGCCGATACTGCTAACCAAAATAAACCATAAGTTTTGCAGAATCTTTTTTGTTGATTGCATAACGACCATCCTCTTTCAGTCCCCGTCTTCTTTGCTTTCCAATCGCTTTTCATTTCTCATGATAGCCAACATATGCCTCCTCTATTATAACAGGGAAGTTCCTTTTAATTGGTACTCGAAGATTGGCTATGCCCGTTCGCTTTTGTGTGTCTGACCCACAAAAAAGCAGTCCAAAAGAAACATTCGCCCATCCCTCTTATAAGGGAGTGGGCGAATGTTTGTTCTGAAAAATACAGTATAAATAGTTTTTCCTCTATCCTTGATCTAGGTCTGCTTCCTTTTAATGCCCGGTTTGAATATATAAACTAAAAGCTGCGGCCTGCTGGTTTTTCCACAGCAGACCGCTGAATTCAGTTTCATCTAGGATGTTGCAGAAAAAGAGGGGGAAATTTCTAAACAGGAACGAGAAAGTTTTCTAAACTATCGAAAACTCCATTCAACGAAAATGATTCTCATTTAGTTCCTTCGTTTTCAATGATAATGATTATCATTTTCTTTGTCAAGGATTTCAAGAAACTTTTTTGGCGATTAGAGATTCTTTATTCTGAAACGACACGAAAACTGCTATAATGCAATATAGAAACTCCTGATCTGTCGACAGATGGATAAACGATGATTTCGACATCCGAAGATTACGAATAAAGGAATGATGCAAGTGGATGACTATCGGCAATTTTACGATAAATTAGCAGAAGTGGTCATGAAAGACAATATCAAAGTAGACGAATGTCTAAAAAAACACACCTATACACGGTTAGGTGGTAAAGCGGACCTTTTTGTCACACCTACTACTTTTGCGGAAGTTCAAGCAGTGGTTCAATTTGCGAAAAAAGAACAAATTCCTTTCACTTTGATCGGCAATGGGTCCAATTTAATCGTGAAAGATGGTGGAATACGCGGCATTGTTCTTTGTTTAAAAAACTTGAACAAAATCGTTGTGGAAGGAAATCAGCTCCGCGCACAAAGCGGCGCTGCGATTATCGATGCTTCTAGATACGCCTTGGAAAACCGGTTAACCGGCCTGGAATTTGCGTGCGGAATACCGGGTACGGTCGGAGGAGCCGTTTTTATGAATGCCGGTGCCTACGGCGGAGAAATAAAAGATGTGCTCGATTATGTGATGGTCGTGGATCGCGACGGAAACTTATTAAAACTGCCGGCTTCTGACCTCGATCTTTCTTACCGTACAAGTAATGTGGCCGAAAAAGGCTATATTGTGCTGGAAGCTGCCTTTGCGTTGCAGCCCGGCGACTACGAAGAAATCAAAGCAGTAATGGATGACTTAACAGAGCGCCGCGAGTCCAAACAGCCTTTGGAATATCCGTCCTGCGGCAGCGTGTTTAAACGGCCGCCCGGTTATTACGCCGGAAAACTGATCCAAGACAGCGGACTTCAAGGCACACGGATCGGCGGCGCAGAAGTCTCCACTAAACATGCCGGCTTTATCGTCAATATCGATAATGCTACTGCAGCCGACTATATCGCCTTGATTCGCCATGTACAAAAAACCGTCAAAGAGAAATTCAACGTCAACCTCGAAAGAGAAGTCAAAATCATCGGGGAAGACTTAACAGACCCTTCGAAACAATGCTAACGCAAAAAGCGAAAGGGATCATTTCCCGTCCATTCAAGCGGGGAATGATCCCTTTTTTCAGTATTTGAAGACATCAATGAAGGATTGGACTCATTATGATCCGGCCGGTTTCACATTTTCGTGCTATTCAATGATCTGGATCAACAACGGTCATCCAAGTCCTCTGATTTTTTTATGGATCAATGATTAACGCGATGATTTTTAACCTCTTTCATACCCATATGTGATGCATCCTTCCTAATCGATATGCTTAGCCATCTTTATCGTCCGTGCGATATGGCGGGATGTTTGTTGAAGGTAAAACTCAGCGTGTTGAACGGCTTTTTCCCACGGGATGACCCCCGGGACTATGCTATAAAGGGTATCGATTCCGTGCTTTAGCACGATGTCGCTGTCTTCGGATAACGACCCGGCGATGCCGATCACCGGAATACCATATTGTTTTGCGGCTTTGGCGACACCGATAGGCGTTTTCCCCGAAACCGTTTGACCGTCTATGCGTCCTTCCCCGGTAATCACAAGAGAAGCATCTTTGACGTGCTCTTGAAATTGAACAGCCTCCAGCACAATCTCGACCCCTCGCTTTAATTCCGCATCCAGAAACGCAAGCAAGCCGGCGCCGAGCCCGCCTGCCGCTCCGGCACCGGGAACATGGCGAATCGATTTTTCCAATGTTTGTTCCACCACATCAGCAAAGCGGCTTAAATTTTCGTCCAGCTGTCGGACCATTTCCGGTGTGGCGCCTTTTTGCGGGCCAAACACAGCTGAAGCTCCGTTCGGGCCCGTTAAAGGATTATCGACGTCACAAGCAACATCGATTTTCACCTTTTTCAACCTTGAATCGAGCGATGACAGGTCAATCTCCGCCAATTCCGACAAATGCCCTCCCCCCGGGGCAATTTCTTGTCTCTTTTGATCCAAAAGCCGGCCTCCCAGCGCTTGAATCATTCCGGCACCGCCGTCGTTCGTAGCACTTCCGCCGACTCCAATGATCAAATGTTCTACACCCTTATCCAGAGCGGCTCGAATTAATTCTCCCGTTCCTCTGGTCGTTGTGAGCAGAGGGTTTCGTTTTTCGTTCGGAACAAGATGTAATCCGGAAGCAGCCGCCATTTCGATGACCGCTGTTTTTCCGTCACCAAGCAAACCAAAAAACGCATCTACCGGTTCTCCTAATGGTCCTGTCACTCGTTTTTCGATGACGGTCCCTCCGGTCGCGTCCACTAATGACTGAACAGTCCCTTCTCCCCCATCTGCCATTGGAATTAACACGTACTCCGCTTCCGGAAATACGTCCCGAAATCCTTTTTCGATCGCACGAGCGGCTTGTAAGGCAGACAAACTTTCTTTGAACGAATCAGGTGCAATCACAATTTTCATCATTTCATCTCCGTTTCTTTATGATCCGAAAAGGTGAAATACTCCATAAATCAAAGTGGATACGACCGCTAATGTCATTCCAACAAGCGATTCATACGGCATCAGTTTGAGACGTTCTTTCATTTTCATATGAACACTGCCCGCTGTCGCATGGAAAAAGCTCCCGTGAGGCAAGTGGTCTAACACGGTAGCCCCCGCATGAACCATGGCCGCACCCGCCAACGCAGAAACACCCAACCCCACAATCGTGCCTCCAAATACGCTGCTGGCGACCGCTGTCCCTGCCGTTGTAGAAGCGGTAGCAGCTGACATAAAGATTCCGGCAATCGGCGCTAATAAATAGGCCGGCAATCCTGAATGAGTTAAGCCGCTGATGATCCCCTCTTTTAACGACGAGTTCGCAATCACTCCAGCTAACGTTCCTGTCCCTAATAACATAATGGCAACGCCGGACATTTTCGATAAACCGGAAATGGCATAAGCATTGATCTTCTTGGATTGTTTCATCGCCATGGCCCCCACTATTCCACCGGCCGGAAGTGCGATCATAGGATCAATATCCATATGAAAAGTCGGGCGCAGCGCCAGCAACGCAATGGTTACTATGGGAGCCGTAATCGCAGCTAAAAAGTCGGGCAATTCTTTCTGTTCATGGCCGGCTGATTCCGTTTGTTCCGCAATCATTGTCCCTTTTCGCATCAATTTCTTCGCCAAAAGATAAGTGACCACCATTCCGAAAAAAGCCGGAAGCACCCCGGCAGCCATTAAAGACGTCAACGGAACATGGAAGGAATCTGAGGCAGCGATCGCATTCGGGTTAGGCGACATAATGTTCCCCGCTTTTCCTCCGCCAATCATCGCCAATAAAATGGCGGGTTTGGATAACTGTGCCCGACTGGCAATCGCCAGCGCAATGGGCGCAACCGTCATTACAGCGACATCCACAAACACACCAACCATCGTCAAAATCATGGTCGCAATAGCCAACGCTAATAACGCCCTTGCTTCTCCGAGCTTTCGTACGATCGTTTCCGCAATCGACGCTGCGGCTCCAGACTCAATCAGCACTCCTGCCAACACCCCTGCGGCTAAAATACGCAGGACAGCAGGGACCATCCCTTCTGCTCCTTCCATCATCACATCCACCGTATTGGTCACATCGGCTCCTCCAGCGATTCCGCCAATGAAAGCCCCTGCCATCATTCCGTAAGCAGGTGAAACTCTGCGCAAAATAAGCACGATCGCCATCGCTAAAGCGACGATCGCACCTAAAGCGCTTACTTGAACCCCCATAATCTCCCCCCTTTGATTGTCCTTTTAATTGCCGCCTCGGTTTCGTTTTGAAGCCGTATGAGTATTAACAACCTTCCTTTCTTCCTTCCAAGGAAGTGTTAAGCTTATGAAGATAGGATATCTACCGTTCTAAATGCTTTTCACAATGAAACCCCAAACCTTGTAAACTTGCCTTTTCTTTCAACTTGCCGGCAACTTCAATAATATGTACGGGGCTGCAAAAATATGTAGTCAACGGCCAATGTTGTATTCACCTTTCAGATTCAATTTCTTCAGTGTTATCCGAGCGAATTTTCACAAAAATCCGTAAGCAAGCTAACTTTATCTACTTTTTATATTAAAGATTCACTATCCATTTGAAAACCATTCTTTGTTAAAAATCGAGGGTTTTTCGCGTTCTTAAACGAAAGAAACAGCAATCCGATGCTTATAAAGCCAAAAAAGCAAACCCGTTTCCGATTTCAATCGGAAACGGGTTTGCCAATCAGCCATCTATTTTCACATTTTATTCCGGACGATTGTCGGCATTTGGGTCTACCTTAAAAGAAGGCTTAAATCCTCGATACTTCACGTCTATCATCATACCGGCAGCAGCGTGATGCAATTCATGGCAATGGTACATCCAATCACCGGGATTGTTCGCTTGAAAAGCGATGACATATACTTCTCCCGGCTTGACATTGAGTGTATCTTTTATCAAAGGCGATCCTGTCAGCGGTTTTCCGTTTTTACTTAATACTTGGAAAGAGTGGCCATGTAAATGCATCGGATGATCAACAGTTGAAATATTTCGCAACGTGATTTTGACTAAATCTCCTTTGTTTACATAAATCGGATCCGTCTTCGGATAGTATTTTCCGTTGATGGTATAATGCGTGGTGCCTTTCTTGTCCACTTTTACGCCTAAATCCATGGTGTAGTTTACATCATATTTTTGATTCAAAGTAAATCTGGACGGTCCCTTTTCGCCGTATTTTGTTATATCCAACTGCGGCAATGAAGTCTTATAATCCGGCTTATCTGCATGGCGGTTTGACCCTTCATAAACGATTTTGGCCACCATGTTTTTGTCCGCTTTATTGTGATCATGAGAATCGATATACCATGTTCCGGGATGATCGGCTGTAAATTCAATATCATATCGTTCACCCGGCGCGACAGGGATGAGCTTATTCTTCACTAATTGCGGATTATGAATCGGGTTTCCATCGGTGGCAACCACCTTAAACGCATGGCCATGCAAATGAATATTATGAGTGATATATCCGGCGTTGATCAATCGAATACGTACTTTATCGCCCTTGCGAACCTTTAATGGCGGTATGGAATCTCCGGATTTTCCATTGATCGTGTACAAATCATACGTTCCCATGTTATCGCCGTTCATATCCGTATGATTCTTGCCGCTCTTCATTTCATCCATCGTTATGCCGGATGAATTCCATTCATCCAACATAAGAGTATAGTCTTTGTCGACTTTTTCTTCGTTTGCCCCCTCCACGATGATGGCTCCATATAAACCTTTATCGATTTGATTCACACTATCTTGGTGGGAATGATACCAATATGTACCCGGTACAGTGGCAGTAAAATGATAAGTAAAAGAATGGCCGGGTTGCACTGAGTTCATGGTCACCCCCGGAACGCCATCTTGGCTGTTAGGAACCGGAAGCCCATGCCAATGAATGGTCACAGGTTGTGGCAATTCATTTTTAAGCGTGATATTCACGGTTTGACCTTGTTTTAATTTTATAATAGGTCCTGGTACAGAACCGTTGAAAGTCCAAACGGGAAACTTATGTTTAGAATCAAATGAATTCACTGCTTCTTTTGCTGTTATGGTAATGTTATTTCCCGCTAGTTCTTTTGTAGCAGTGGTCATAGGCAAATTCGAATAATCTTTTTGACTACCGGACATTTGGGAATGATCACTGTTTTCCGTACTCTTGCTATCCATATTGGACGTATCATGACTGTTCGCTTTATCATTGGCGTTTGAGCAAGCGGCAGCGATGACAACCAAAATAGATAGAATCATGATGAACCCCAATTTTTTCATTTTTATACCTCCCTACCGTATATCATAATATAAAAAATGACAGATTGAACGGAGAGAGTGTAAACAATTCATGAATTTCCTTTTTTGAATGAAAAATTTTTCGATAAGAGAACACCAGATGTTGGAGCTTTTATCTTTGAACGACAGATCGATAAACATTTTCTTTTTGAAATGAAGGAATGTCTATTGTCACCCGAAAAAAATCGTACTATAATAATCTTGTGTCTTTCGGGATGTAGCTCAGCTTGGTAGAGCACTAGCATGGGGTGCTAGGAGTCGCAGGTTCAAATCCTGTCATCCCGATCGTTCCATACAGATTTTCAATAACCTTCCTTCACTCGACATTTTACTTTTGAAGCATCTGCTTTTTGCAGGTGCTTTTTCTATTTTTCTCCTAAGTATGAACATTTGAGAAACGCTTTCCACCCATTTTCGACTATGTTTCATCACAGGATGATAGAACCGCGGAGAAAGATCGTATTTCCTTTCTCTTTGATGATGGTGAGAGTAACCTGAATTTCATCATGAAAATGATTTAGGTGCCGCTCTTCCTAACATTTAGATAAAATATGAAAATTCTGATTTTTTACGGATGTTTTTGGCAATCAAAAAATGCATCAAATGGCAAATAATTATATTCATCTCACTGTATAAATTTTCATAAGCGAAGTCGCTTGACATGGAGCCTCCGCGGGTATAATTCATCGCAAAGTGTCGGTCCGTATGGCTTTTATAGGCAGATTAGCCTATCAGACCCGTCACTCCATGTAAAGCGGTGAATATGCACTATTTTATGCAAACTCTTAATTACCAAACACTACATCTCTTAATTGCCATCAACATTCCGGAACTAATCGAGAGTTTTTCGTTCTGTCTCTTTTATTCTTCCATTACTGTTCCATTCATTCATGCCAATAGTATAAAACTTCCATTCAATCCCTAGCGCTTTTAAGATTTATCTTTTCTTTCAGCCCTGTATTTCAGAATTTGCTGTCCATTAATGTGCGAAAAAAAGACGGGAATCCTTTTAGCAAGTGATTTCCCGCCTTTTTTCATTATAAATAGCTGAACTATTTAGCTAAATTTCCATCGGCAATTGGTTTTTTTCTCGTTCTTATACGATTCGTTATCCTATTTTCTTTTGGTTCCACCCGCCGAATAAAGAAGGACAAGACAAAAGCAATGACGGTCAAGCCGGTAGCTACCATGAAGGCATCTTGAATCCCCATCGCACTTCCTTGGTGAATCGCCATCGCCATATGCACTTTATCGGCAGGAGAAATATGTTGAGAAGCGACAATATTTTGTATATGCGCTTTTCCTTCATTCGTCATAATCGTGACAAAGAAGGCCATTCCAATAGCGCCTGCGATCATTCGCAGCGTGTTTACCATCGCCGTTCCATATTTATTCAAACTTAGCGACAATTCATTTAAACCGGCCGTAAAAATAGGCATCATCACTAAGGAAATGCCAAGCATCCGTACAGTATAAACGGCCACTACATAAGCAAAAGTCGTGTTCGTTTGAAGCCGGGTAAGCATATAGGTAGTGACGATCGTAATCGCCAATCCGACAACGGCCAGCCATTTAGCTCCGAATTTGTCAAAAAGCTTGCCCGTAATAGGCGACATCAATCCCATGACTATACCACCCGGCAAAAGCAATAAGCCCGATTCCAACGGAGTAAATCCACGAATATTTTGCATGTAAATCGGCATCAAAATCATCCCTGAGAACATAGCCATCGTCACTAAAATATTAATAATCGTGGTAAGTGTAAAAATCGGATACCGAAAAATACGGAACTCCAATATCGGTTCATCCACCACCAATTGGCGCCATACGAACAAAATCAAGCTGATTCCGCCAACGATCAAAAGCGCCATGACATCCGGACTTTCCCAGCTTTTGGTTCCTGCTGTTGAAAAAGCATAGAGAATCCCGCCAAAGCCAATAGTAGATAGTATCACGCCAATGGTATCCAGTTTTGGTCGGCTCGTTTCCGTCACATTTTTTACGAGAAACAGAGAAACGATCAAATCAGCAAGAGCAATGGGGAATATAATGAAAAACAGAACCCGCCACGAATGGTGTTCCAAAATCCATCCCGATAATGTCGGTCCCACTGACGGTGCAAAGTTCATGGCTACGCCAAATATCCCCATCGCAAAACCACGGCGTTCCGGCGGAAATAACGTAAAAATCACATTCGTGATCAACGGAAACAAAATGCCCGCTCCAGCCGCCTGTACTACCCGGCCGACCAACAGCACGGAGAAACTAGGAGCAATGCCGCAAATAAGAGTTCCAACGGCAAAAAGCCCCATTGAAGAGATATATAATTGCCTTGTCGTAAATCGATTCATCAAAAAAGCGGTGATTGGAATAATGATCCCATTCACTAGCATAAAGATCGTGATTAACCAGTTTACGGTAGCCGCGGAAACGTGCATATGGTCCATAATTTGCGGCACAGCCACATTAATTAACGTTTGATTTAAAAACGCGATCAAAGCTCCTATCATCATAACGCCCAATATAGGAGCTTTCCGATAGGATTGAACTGATGTGTTTTCAACGTTCATTCTGCAGCAACCCCTCCTTAAAATTTTTTACACAGCTATTAATAACCGTGTTTCTTTATCTATTTGAAACAAAGAAAACCAACATCCCTTAACGCATTGCCATATAAGCACAGCCGTCTCGGCCAAATAAAATTCCCGCAGTTAAAAGCGGGAGTTCAAAAAGTCTGTTTTCTTTTAGAAAATCGGCACACAAAGTGTCAAGACCGGCAAAACTTTATGGCACAAGTCTATTTATTCCAGAACACAATAAAGGTGATTCAAACATCAACTTTATAAAAAGAGCCGAATCGGAGCAGGCAACATTTTTTCATGATGTTTTGTAGTCTATACGCTCACCATTGTCCTTGTCAAGTATAACGCATTAAAGGGGCCAGACCCCTTTAATGCGTTAAAGTTTAATCAAAGATGTATTGGAAACTTGCGGGTTGTATTGGGTTTAAACAAAGACTTCCTCGCCTAAAATTTCGGGTAGTTGTATGATCTCAAATACTTCAAAAACTTCTTGTCTTACTTTTGAAATTGTAACCTTTATTCCTTTATCATTTAGGGTTTTCACTATATCGATCAATAAGCCCATTCCGGATGAGTCTACAAACGGAACATTTTCAAAATCAATATTCACTGTTTTATAATTGAGCATAGTCGGAATTAACTCTTCTTCCACGACTTCAGTTCCTTCAATATCAAAATCTCCTTCTAGTTTTACATCTAAACGATCCTCTACTTCGTTATAAAAATATTTGATCATGATACACTCACCTAGGCTTTCTTTTCAAAAATCATTCTATTATTCTCGTCCAAACGAGCAACAATCGAATATTGATTTTCTTTTAAAGTATGCTTCACGTTGCCTATTTTTAAGATAGTGCCTTCCAGCGCTTTATTGATTTTGATCGTTTGGCCAACCGGCACAGCGATGATTGTTGTAGTCCCACTTTCCGCTCCTGCTTCATGGATTTCAACACCTAATTTACCATATACTTCCCCTCCGCGCATTATTCCGCGTATTTCCAATTTTCCTCCTGCATGAATTTTTGTATTCAAACAACCTTGTCCACTTACGATAATATCGCCACTACAATAAATCTCACTATTCAAAACATTAGATATGATAATATAAGAATCGGGTTCAACAGGTATTTTGCTAAATTCGGAAAGCTGTTTCATTTTTTGGGCTAACTGTTCCATCTGCTCCAGGGAAGTGATTTCCTTCGTTAAGGATAAAAATGTCTTTTTTATAGAGACAGCTACTTCTTTCCAGTCATCATCTTCGAGGTCTTTCTCCCCTTTTTGCACTGTATCTATATATTTTTTAGCAAGCGGAGGTAGATTCTTAAACTTTTTCTCTAACAAAATGCGAATCAAAGGCTGCATGCCGCCGCGTTGAAAGTCGCTTGATTTAAATGCAGGAGAATGGATGAGTTGTGTAATGACCTCGATCATGCCTTTCACTTGAACATGCATTTCCTCGAGTAATTGCCCCAGTTCTGCGATGAGCCTGTTATGTTTTCCGGCTGAAAGTTTAGAACCTATGACGTTGCCGTTAACAACAATTGCACCTGCTGCTGTTAAAGTCGCCATATTTACATTTTTTTGAACAAAGATTGCGCCCGCCGCCTCGACCGTCATCCTAACATCTACATCGCCTAAAATATCGACATCTCCTACAAAACGAATATTTCCAGACGATAAATCCACGTTTCCACTATGGGTTATTTTTGGAAGAATATCTACTTTAACGAGTTGTCCTCTTTGTTCAATATGCGGTCTTCCCGATTCCATCGCCACGATTTTATCATCCACGACAACAACTCCTTTACCAGCTCGAAGCTTGATAGGAAAGGATGGCTTTGGAGGAAGAGGTTCATTTGTAATGGTAATACCGGGCTGTCCAGGAACAGGAGGATGAATGACGGCAATGACTTCTCCTCTTTCCGCAGTCGGAATAGCCCTTATTTCTCGATAATTTACTTTCCCATCTTCGTCTTCTTTTAGACCATTTTGCATCGTTAAAGGAACTTTGGGTTCTATCCAACCATCATGACCATGAGTGGCTTTTTTACCTGTGGCAATTTCAAATGTACCTGGTTGCCGAGATTCGATCGCTTTCAAAATTTGATCTTCATTGATTCCATAGATTACTCCTAATGAAGCCAACTCCTCAATGACCTCTGCGAAGCTTAATGTATTTTGAATTTCTTTCAATTCCTCAGCGATTAATTCAATATGTTTGCTAGGCTCTATATCCGGTATACGTCTTGTCATTTTATAACCAGGTTCAACATGGAGAAGCGCCTTTAATTTCAGCTTATCGATCGAAATATTCCATTTGGTTTCTTGTACGTCGTTCTCACACTTTACTTCATACCGATCTGTTTCTGAAAGAACGATGTTTTTATCTTTAACAAGTTCATTATTCTTATATAATTTAATCCCTTTGCCAATGGTCAAAGTTGGATAAAAAGTTGGCGTTGTCGTAAAAAATAATTTCCCAGATTTCACCCATACTTTTCCCTCTTTGTCCATTTCATCGGCAACAGGATGATTCTCGTTTTCCTCTTGCGACGAGGACGTTTCACTGATTATATCATTAAGCATTTCGGAATTTATTTCTTTATCGTGTCCTTCACTTTCCTCCCTATCATTCTCCTTCAATTTTTTAACGGAAGCGTAAACTTTCGTCAGTTTGACAATTGCTTTTCTGGCTCCAATTCCCAAAAAACCTTTTGTTTCGGGTTGAATAATTTCAATATCTACTTCTTCCTTTTTCGTTTCCAATAATTTTAATCCTAATTGTATGGCTTCTTCTATATTTTTTCCTTTCGAAACTACGCTTCGCCCTATCTGCCCCCTAATTGATTACTGGAGCGTTTAAACTTGAAATATCCGCTTTTGGTTGACTTACTTTTAGCAGAACCATTGTTATATCATCTTTTTGAGGAACGTCTTCTATAAATCGATTGACCGATTCTAAAACACTTTTCTGAATATCGTGGACGTTTTGGTCTTGATGTTTGATCAAAGTTCGAATAAGCCGCTCTAATTTATATTGTTCCCCCCTTTTATTTTGGGCTTCGATAATACCGTCCGTATAAAAGAATATTGTATCCTGGTCTACTAAATGAACAGAAGCCTCTTTATATACTTGCTTAGGCAGCCCTCCAACCATAATTCCCTGTACCTTTGGCAGTTCTTTCACCGTTCGATCTTTCCCACTAATATAAATAGGAAGGTGATGACCCGCATTCGCGTAAGTAAAAGCTCCTGTTTTAGGATCCCAATCAGCGCAAAACAACGTCACAAAAGATTTTAATGTCCGTAAGTCTTCATACAATGCTTGGTTTATGGAAGTTAGTGTTTCCGCGGGACCTCGAGTACTTTCAGCGGTACTTCGAAAAGCGCCTCTTGTTAGAATCATCAGCATAGCCGCAGGGATTCCTTTTCCCATGACATCGCCTATCACCATTCTGATTTTTCCATTTTTTAAAGGATAAAAGTCATAATAATCTCCGCCAATCAGCCGTGCGGGAAGGGAAAAGCCGGCAATTTCACCGCCTTCCACTTTCGGGGTTTTTCCATTTAATAATTGCATTTGAATATTTCTCGCTAAATTGATCTCTCGTTGCAAAGTTTTCCCCATTTCTGGATTCGCTTCAAGGAGCTGTTGATGGGTATAAGTTTGTACGCTTTTACACATCCATCTCACTCCCCTGTATCTCTTCTAATATTTGATACAATCCAACCATCTCAAAAAATTGGTTCGTTAGGTCATTAATCCCTTGAAGTTTTAGTTTAAAATGTTTTTCTTGAGATAAATAAATCGCATTCATGATAGAGCCGATGCCGGTCGAATCAATAAACTCCAGATTTGTAAAATCAAATACTAATGTTTCCACATTATCATCCAACTCTTTTAAATAAAGCTCTAACAGATGAGTGGTCGATATATCCAAAATTCCATCTATATGAAGGATCACAGCTTTTTCTTTTACTTTTTTTTTAATTTTTAAGGACATTACATTCCCACTCCTATAATTTGAATTTCTTCATAGATTCAAGCAATGCATTCGAAATTTCAGATAACTCCCTTGACTGCCCATGCAAAGAATGAATCAAATCCGACAAAGTAATGGTCATGTCTGTAGTAGCGGCAGTTCGTTCATTGGCAATCTGTTTCATATCTTCTACTTTCTCAATGATATGAAGGACCTGTTCATTCTTTTTATACGGCTGTAATGTTTTGACAAGTTCATCTAAAAACGAAATGATTTCGTCCAGCTGTTCCCTCGATTTCATCGTTGTTTCGGTAGTTATAGCATAGATTTTTTCTATCGTTTGAGAGGTTTCCGCTTCTAACAATACAGAAAGTTTTTGCGCTTTGGTTGCTTGTTCTTGTGTGTCCTTGACAAGCTGATTTAACTTGTCCACCATTCGATTTGTACTTTGCGATAAGTTTTCCAACTCGCTTCTATCATTTACATTGCTTTTAGCCGTTAAATCTCCCTTTTCTAGTGATTGAATCTGACGTTTTATTTTTTGGATATTTTCATATATACGATTAAAAAATCGTGCCGTTAGTAGAAATAAAACTATCAAAGAAATTACACCTGTAACAAGAAGAATTATTGAATGGCGGTAAAGTGGTCCGCTTAAAGCTCCATAATCTAGGGCTATATAAATGACTTGTCCATCTTTAGTTTTAATGAATAATTTATAAATCTTTTCATTTTTATATTTTTCAATATAATGGTATTTTTGTAATTTATTTTCCTCCATACCGATTAATATCTTTGTATCTTTCGAATCTTTGTAACTGTAATTACCATAGATTACTTTTTTTAAAGGTGGGAATAATTTCGTTTCTAATTCAGGATTTTGGAAAACACGTGGATCAAGAACAGCAATTTCCTTAAGTCCTTCACCATTTTTTGTGACTAGCACAGAATTCTGACAATCAGTTAGCTAGAGTGGGGGACACTCAAACCCTCTCCTTCTTCATCTTACAGACCAGCCAGTTGGTGGAAAAGAAGCGGTCAAGTGCTTTCCTTGACGGCTTCTTTTCCACCAACTATGATTATCAAAGTGATGAAGAAGGAGAGGCTAGGACACCTGTTTTTTATAAGTTTTTCCTGTACACTCCAAAAATACACGTGTTCTAAATCGATCAAGATTTCTATACCCATAAGCTCGTCGTTTGATGTTCTTAATTTTGTGGTTGGTGCCTTCTGTTCGTCCATTCGTGTAAGGTGTTTTAAAGTATTGAAGAATCTGGTCTTTCCAATTCTCGATCGTTTTTGCCACTTCATGGAAGGAAGGAAAAGGACTACTCCAAGCCAGTTGAAGCCATTCTTTTCAATACTGGTTTGCTGTCTCATAGTTTGGTGATCGATAAAAGTCTCGAAATAGCTCTTTTAGATAATATCCATAGGCTAGGTTTTCATGTTTTTCTAATAGTTCATTTAGTCGTTCTCGTTTCTCTTCTTTCAGATTTTCATAGCCCTTCAGTAGGATAAATCGTGCTTTTTTTAATCCGGGGATTTTCTTACGAACTTGATCGAACGCCTGAGTCACTTTTTGAACAACATGGTATTTATCCACGATCATACGGGCATGAGGAAACGCTTTGCGAACGGCTTTGTGAAAGGGATCCCACATATCTACGACCACGTTTTTCACCTTTTCAGGATGAAGGACCTTTAAAGATAAAAGTTCCAACGTTGAATCGAAATCACGGTTGTGATGCATCCCCATGACAGCACCGAGGTTCGCATCATATAGTACCGTTTCATAGCTGTGTCCTTTTCGAACAGCGACTTCGTCCATACTCAAAGTCATGTCTTGATCGCTTTGAGTTTCTTGGATGACAGATTCATGTTCCTTCGCTTTATCATGAGCGACGGAATAAAAAATTCGCTCCACCGTGGAATAAGGAATCTGGTATTTTCGACGAATCTCTTGAATGGTGGTGCCGAGAACCTGTTCATAAAGGAAAAGACAAAAAACGCTTCGTATAGTGTTGATGAGAACCAATCGATTCAAAGGAAGACGTAAAGACTTCGTTACAGTTTCGGCAACGATAACGTTTTACAAGCACCAGTAAATATAATGGTTTATTTAACACGGATAAATCTCTAACTTTCCTTGTCCTTCTGTCATGAACAAATGATGTGAGAAACCCACAATGAGGACATCGTTCCTCCTCATCTTTTTTCTCAACATGAACAAGATAATGAGTGGGCAAAATTTCTTGATTAACAACTTCAAATTCTGGTAATTCTAGTGATACGGAAAACACTGACAGAACCTCCTGTTATGTTTAGTGACGCTAACATTATTGCCAGGAATCTGTTGGTGTTTTCTTATTTTTTGTCTAACATCACAAAATGTGATGATGAATCTTCCTTAATAAAGTTATTCTTTTCAATCATTTTTTTGATCCAAGAGTCGGGACCTACCTTTTTTGTGAATTGATAAATTTCATTTGCTTTTATATAAGGATTTATAATATATTCAGAATATTTAAAACCTATCGAATAAAATCTTTTTGGCTATAAAGAGTTTTGTACTTACAGTGATCGACCTAATAAACGATTTCGCTGACAAAGTTTTAACAAGATCGCCATTTTATTTTTTTGGCTAGTTGTATAATCAAATGCAACAAGCATAAAAAATGAAAAACCATAGATAAACCACGTATGATTAAGTCGACTAAAACAATATCGATACGGAGGATTTATCTATGGCAATTACTAATTCTACCATAGGAGCTCGGCATTTCAAACACTTAACGGCTTATGACCGTGGGAAAATTGCGGCCTTACACGCTGCTGGTAAGACTCAACAGGAGATTGCAGATTATGTTGGTTGTCACAAAAGCACCATCTCCCGTGAGTTAAGAAGAGGTACAGTGCCACAAAGAAAAAGCAACGGGAAAATTGTTCATGTCTATTTTCCAGACACAGGTCAACTTCTCTATGAGAGAAACAGGAAAGCCTGTGGCCGCAAGCTAAAACTAGACGATGCCATCGAGTTTATTAAGTATGCCGAAACTCAGATCCTTGATAAGAAATGGTCTCCTGATGCGGTATGTGGGAGAGCCAAACGTGATGGGAAATTCAAAGACAAAATGGTTTGCACCAAGACCCTTTATAACTATATTGATCTAGGACTTATAGGCGTTAAAAACATTGACCTACCTATGAAAATTACCCTGAACACCAAGAAAAAACGTAACCGGAAGAATAAGAAGATCTTAGGACGCAGTATCGATGAGCGACCAATTGAAGTCAATGAACGCCAAGAGTTTGGTCACTGGGAAATTGATACGGTTATAGGCAAGAAGACTAAAGATCAGGCCTTATTGACTCTTACTGAGCGCAAAACCCGTAAAGAAATAATTTTGAGAGTGACAGCCAAGGATAGTCTATCCGTTTCAGAAGTCATATCTCAGTTGAAAGTGTCTTATGGTAATCGGTTCTCTAAAGTGTTTAAAACCATTACGGCTGATAACGGTTCTGAATTTGCTGACCTCGGCCTTAGTGTTGAAAAAGATCTAACAGAGGTTTATTTTACACACCCTTACACATCCTGTGAACGAGGAACCAACGAGCGTCATAATGGCCTTATTAGGCGCTTCATACCAAAGGGGAGACCCATTTCCTCTGTGGCAGACGAAACCATTACCTATGTTGAAAATTGGTGTAACCATCTTCCAAGGAAGATCCTCAATTATCGTACACCTGAGGAGTGTTTCCAAATAGAGTTAGCTGGCTTAGCTTCTTAACCTTAAGCCAGCTAACCCAAAGGGTTGGTTTTTAGCAACTTGACAAAGAGCCTCTGCGGGCATGGCTACCAGCCATGAAGCCAGGTATACGGTACTGGCTGGGCCAACCAGGCTACCATGCCCGCCACTCCACGTCAAGTCGCGCAGAGTGTCCCGATTCTACTTAATCATGGGTTATCTGGTCTTTCAATACTTGTTGCATTTAATATTGCAATTTAAGATTTTATTTTTTTAAAAACAGCAAGTAAAATGGTAGTGAATTTGGCAGTTCGATATGTTAATATTGAGAAAAGTAAGAAAGGGATGAGTTGAATTGGATCAGGCTGCGAACGTGTTAAACAACGCTCTTATTGCCGAAAATCAACATGTATACGATATGCTGTCTGACTTGGGCAAATCTTTATATTATCCTAAAGGGATCCTTAGCCAGTCTGCTGAAGCCAAAAAAAAGGCTTATCGATATAATGCAACCATTGGCATCGCAACGGAAGGCAATAGACCGATGTATCTTCCGGTAATTCAAGATACTCTTTCCGCATATGAACCTGAAGATTTATATACATACGCTCCACCGGCAGGCAAGCCTGAGCTTCGATCTGCGTGGAAAGACAAAATGATCATCGAAAACCCTTCTTTACAAGGGAAATCAATAGGCGAACCTATCGTTACAAATGCTCTCACGCATGGATTAAGTATTGTAGCGGATTTATTTGTCGATCAAAATGATCCCCTCATTGTACCGGATAAATACTGGGGCAATTACAAATTCGTATTTGGCATCAGAAGAGGAGCCAGAATACAAACTTACCCGTTATTTGACGAAAACCAACGCTTTCATGCAGAAGCCTTGCGAGAAGCCATTCTGAAAGAAAAAGATCACGGCAAAGCGGTTATTTTGTTGAATTTCCCTAATAATCCAACCGGGTATACTCCTACCGAGCAAGAAGCAGAAAGAATTGTATCGGTGATCGAAGAATGCGCTAACCTAGGAATGAATCTTGTCGTCATGACGGACGATGCGTATTTTCAATTGTTCTATGAAGACTCGATTAAAGAATCTCTCTTCGCTAAACTGGCCGGCTTGCATGATCGTGTTTTGGCAATCAAAATTGACGGAGCCACTAAAGAAGAATTCGTATGGGGATTTCGAGTAGGTTTTATCACCTATGCAAGCTCCAGTCCAAAGGTGTTGGAAGTTCTGGAAGAAAAAACAAAAGGAATCATTCGCGGGACGATCTCCAGTGCATCGCATCCTTCGCAAACCTTTATTTTAAAAGCAATCCAATCCCCTCAATTTGTTGAGCAAAAAAATGCCAAGTTTCAAATTATGAAAAAACGGGCCAATAAAGTTAAAGAATTTTTATTGAATAACGAGAAATACAATGAAGTTTGGTCTTTCTATCCTTTTAATTCCGGTTATTTTATGTGCCTGAAATTAAAGAACATCGATGCCGAAAAACTTCGCATCCACTTGTTGGAAAACTATGGGGTCGGTACGGTTTCGATCAATTCCACCGATTTAAGAATCGCTTTCTCCTGCGTAGAAGAAGATCAGCTGGAAGATTTGTTTGAACTGATCTATCAAGCAGCGAAAGATCTGAGTTAATACGGATGGATCCAATAACAGCAAAGAAGAGATTGCTTTGGATTCTGTACCGGGCTGTTCATTGTTTCTAATGAGAAATTTACCTCTTGTAGGTTTGATCATCTCAAAAAAGCTATTGGCGTATTGCCTATAGCTTTTTTATTCTAAATACCTGTATCGTTGGATTTACAGTGAATATCCGCGACATCAGCGAACAAGAGAGATTTGAACGTGCAATAAAGAATTTGCGACCAACATAGCAAACGAACGAAACATTGAGTTAACAAAGGTAAGGAGTATCAAGGTGCAACACTTTACTTATCAAGTACCTAAATCGGTGCTTCTTTCAACAAAAATGCCAATAATAGACGAACAAGGTAAAACCATTTTTTTGTTGCAAAAACAGCCACATAAATTTCCTGCAAATGTCTTCAATGCGACGTTACGTTTTGGTTTGCCTTATACTTATAAAATTACCAATTTATCTGGAAAACCTCTGTATAGCATTGATTGCGCGTTTCCTGGAATTCGTTATAAATTACTGACCATTTATCCTCACAGACAGTACCGATTGCACGCCAAAGAGTTCAATTGATTGAAACAGCGTATTCGTTTAAAATAGCTGATCACGATTATTATTTCGAAAAAGATTATACAGGTACTGGTTACTTAAAATGTGATAATAAGGAAATTGCGAGGGTTTCTAATCTTTTTTCGGTAAAGATTTCGACGGTTGATACCATTAACATTGCCTCAACAACGGAAGAAACGGCTTCACTCTCTGCTGTATTGTTCCATACATTTTATTATTACGGTGCCTAAAAGGGTAGTTATTCTGTTAATCATCTACTCCCATAGTCGAAAAAAGATTTAAATCAACTCAAACGATCATATTCTGCATTTCAAACACTATGATGTCAACAGAAGCTCTTTAATATGTTGCTCAGTACTTTCATGACTGCGATTAACTACAAACAAGAACCAAGCAAGATAATTGTCGAGATATTTTTGCAGCGCTCCTTTTAAACAATTTGCAATATCAACATTATTCTTTAATAAAGCCCAAATTGAAATAGTATCTTAAAAAGACCTCACTTCACTCCCTTTAAGTTTTGATTGAAAACAGCAGAACGTTAGAGGAGGAAAGAATTTTTCCCTTCTTTAGTCCGCTCCCTCTTTTGCATCTCTCGTATTGCCTCATTCACTCATTTTTTATGGGAACTATTGAGCGGTTAAATTCTAAATAGGAAAAAAACCTCTCTTGCCGGATGGCAAAAGAGGTTCAGAAAAAAACTTTTAGCGTATGATTTTTTCATGATGAAATTTTTTTGAAGAAATCAATTTTTATATAAGCTGCTTGTTCTTTAATAACTGGTATTGTTCCACGATTAAGGCGGCTAAATCCGATTTTCTGTCGATCTTCGTATAATGTTCGATCGTGGATTCTAACCCATTCTTTTGAATGCTTTCTTGAATTTCAACAGCTTCCTTATCTTGCGGATAGTCATACATTAGGGCAGCTGCAATGCTTTTGGCTAAGTAAACCGGCCGTTCTCCTACAACACTTGCAAATTGTTTAGCCGGGCTGACGAGCCGATCATTCGGACCAAGCTTACGAATCGGAGAACGTCCTACCCTTGTTACTTCATCCGAAATATAAGGGTTCGAAAAACGATTCATAATTTTGGATATATATTCTTGGTGTTTTTTCATGTCGAAACCGTATTTTTTTACAAGCAGCATTCCTGTTTCTTGAAGAGTTTTCTCAACAAGAGTCCTGATTTCTTCTTTTTCCATTGCTTCATTTATTGTCGAAATTCCGGCATAATAGCCTAAATAGGCGGCCACAGCATGCCCTGTGTTAACAGTGAATAGTTTTCTTTCAATGTAAGGATTTAAGTCGTCTACAAACGTAATTCCTTCCACAGGAGGTTTTTCTCCCACGATTTTTGTTTGATCTACCGCCCACTCATAAAACGGTTCAACCGTCACTTTCAATTTGTCTTCATGGGATTGATTCGGCACGATTCGATCAACGGCCGCATCCGGAAATCCGAATCGTTGATTAAACAATTCTTTTTCTTCTTCGTTCAATTTTTCATATACCTTTTCTTTAAGGAAGGTGCTGCCTCCGATCATGTTTTCACACGCAATGATATTGAGTGGCTTATCGGTGGTTTGAATTCTTTTTCTAAGCCCTTCCGCAATCGCGCCCGCAATATGCGGCAAAATATTCGGACCTACAGCTGCTGTAACCAAATCCGCCTGGGCAATGGCCTCTACCACTTGATCCATATTTTTTTGGCTATTAATGGCACGGACGTTTTTGATGACCAATTCATCTTGGGAATGGTCCGCAATCCCTACGCGGTATTCCCGTTTTTCATTTAATAAATCAACAATTTCACTGTTTACGTCCACAAAACAAATTTCATAACCTGAATGATATAAGAGATTGCCGATGAAACCTCTGCCGATATTTCCTGCTCCAAAATGAACAGCTAGCATGTTAGTTCACTCCTTCAAAGATCGCTAGGATTTCTTCTTTTGAAGAAGCGTTGACAATCTTTTGCACATTTTCTTCTTCCGAAAGAACAATGGCGATTTTGGACAGCACTTCTAAATGCTCTCCACCTTTTCCGGCGATTCCAACTAATAATTTCACGATATTGCCGTTGCCAAAATCTACACCATTCGGCACTTGAATAATGGCAATTCCGGATTCTTTTACGGATTCTTTTGCATCATCCGTTCCATGTGGAATCGCAACAAAGTTTCCCATATAAGTGGAACTTAATTCTTCTCTTTCCAGCATTTTTTCAATATAGTCATCATCTACATACCCATTTTCCGCTAACACACTTCCTGTTAATCGAATGGCACTTTCCTTGTTGTCAATTTCTGCGTTTAATAAAATATTGTCTGGTGATAAGATAGGCAAAGTCATGTTGTACACTCCTTTATTTTTTGATTTTTTCATCAAGAAACTGCTCGAACTTAGCGGCCAAATAGGATGAGACGGAATGAACATTATTTGATTCAAATATCTTTATACTTTGTTCGTTTTCAATAATGACTGTACTGATAAAGCTTAGGACCTCTAACCCTTCGCTTGGCAGCTGCTCAGGCGACAGCAGCAAAAGGAAGCTCTCTGCTTGTATTTCTGACTGATCCATCGCTTTGACTTGAAGCGGTTTATTCAGACTGACGATGGTGAAAGAAGGATGTAAGACCCTTTCATTTCTCGTGTGATACAATACGAGCTTTGTGTTGGGAATGCCTAATCCGCCTCTTTTTTCCCGCTCCAATAAAGCTTGTGTGATGAATCCAACATCCTGTATGACCCCTTGTTTATATAAGGACTGGCAAGCTTCCTTTAGAACTTGTTCAACCGTTTGAGGATCATTGACTGCTAACACTTGAAATCCTCTTAAAATCGTCGAAATGGCGGCGGAATATTCATATATGTTTTCAATTCTTTTAATGGTTTTATCCACCTGTTGAGAATCAAGGAACTGCCTGTCCAATTGAGGGGTTTCCTTATGAACCTTCTTCATCATTTGATGACGGATATAATTCCTAAGCTTTTTCATTTCCTCATTGGTCAATATCGGGCTGACGACAATATAATCACTTGGAAAACTAGGCAGCTCTATCGTTGAAATCACTAAATCAAAATCATCTATTGGCAATTGATTCAATTCAAATACTGAAGCAATTTGAAAGTTTTTGATTTCGGGCAGTTCCTGTTTAAGCCTTGTCGCCAACATTTTGGATGTTCCGATTCCGCTTGAACAAATAATTAAAGCGCTTAAATCCTTTGCTTTCCTGCCTAATAAGGCTGAGCCAAAATGCATGACCAAGTAACCGATTTCTTCATCCGGCACGGACAATTCCGAAAAAACTTTCTCTACTCCTTCTTGAACGATCATGAATAGATCTTCGTAATCTTCTTTAATTTTTGGCAACAATGGATTGGTAATTCCCATATTTTGTTTTATTCGATAAAGCGCTGGTTTTAAGTGTATCACCAGCCCTTGAAAAAGGGAGACATTACTCGATAAATCAACCTGCAATTGATTTTCCACAAAATGTATAAGGCTTTTCGCCTTTATCGCAACTTTGATACTGGACTCTTCTATAGGGTACTCTTTGTCATGTCTTAATTTTGCTCCTTGCAGATGCATCGTGACATAACCCACTTCAGCCGCCGGAATGGGAACTTTAAAAATTTCGGACAATCTGCGAATGATTTTCTCCGCTAATCGATATTCCTTGGTTGCCTTTAAACGTTCTAAATACTTTTGATCAATCTGAATGTTTTGCCCTTGTAAAATACGCTCAATGGCCAATGCTAAATGGACGACTAATCCGATATGGGCGCTGTCGGCAACTTGATACGGCAGTTCATCCTTCATTTCTTCAATGACTTTCTCCACAATGAGAAGCTTTTTCTTCTCAACCAGACCTAATAATCTTTCAGAGATAATATCCGATTGTTGAGTTGATTTTTTTTGAATGTTCTCTCTCACCAAGGATAAGAATTCTACTTCATTGAGATTATCCGCAATAATGCTTCTCATTGCTCTTCTTTTGGCGGTTTCAGTACCAATCAATTCAACACCGTAGCCTCTTTTTCTCAGAATGGACAAGTCGAAAACCCTTAAGTGATCCTCCAGCTTCGTAATATCGTTGCTGACGGTAGCAATGGTCACATTTAAATCATTGGCCAAAGAAATGAGCTTAACTGGTTCCGGCGATTCTAATAAAGTACATAAAATAAACGTTTGACGTTCATCAGGTGTATATTCTTGGCTAGTTAAATGGAAAAGAGCCCTCTTTAACTCTTCCATCTTTTCTTCTTCTCCTATAATTTGGATGCCCACACCCGATTTTTTAACTAAACTCAAATGGTAGTCCTTTAAAATGTCTTCGACTCCTTTTAAGTCTCGATGAATGGTGCGCACGCTTACATCCATTTCCTTCGCAAGATCCTTGACCGTCACTTCTTCCTTTTTTTCCAGCAACATTTCCAGTATCAGTCTTTCTCTTGCGGAAACATACATAATGTTCACTCCACTAGGAACTTTGTGAATTCCAATCCATTTCTTTCATTATTAAAATAAAACGATTTCATCACTGATGACAACAATAGAAAAACATCATTTTGTCCGCAGTATTGTTGCCATTTTTAAAGATCTTGTTTAGATTCTTCACTGGCTAAGATTAAATGGCTTATTTTCTTTTTAAGCTTTCGACAAGCTCATCATATTTCGGGCTGTTTAAAAAGTTTTCTACAGAAATGTGATAGGCATTCGGCAGCTTAGCCTTCGCACGATCCGTTAAATCTTTATGCGTAACGACAATATCGGCATCATCAGGAAGATTATTAATAGAAGTATTTGATACCGTGATATTTAATTGTGCTTTTTGTACTTTATTTCTTAAGATAGAAGCTCCCATCGCACTAGAGCCCATCCCTGCATCACAAGCAAAAATAATTTTGTTGACTTTATCAGGCAGTTCATCCTGAACAGATGTTGTTTCATTTACTGCCGTTTGCTCTTCTGCCGTTGTTTGCTCTGCTGCTGCTGTTTGCTTATTCGCTTCACCTGTTTTGATTAAAGCGGCAGCTCTGCTTTCTTTTCCTTTCAGCGCAGAAGTTTTTTCAGTCGCTTTTACTAAATCCTCTTCACTGGATTCTTTCGATGTTTTTAAGATAACCGAAGAGATCAAGAAAGATACAACAGCTGCTGCAAGTACTCCGGCAATAACACCCAAATAATGACCTTTCGGTGTCATAGCGATCAGTGCAAAAATACTTCCAGGTGACGGTGCCGCCACTAAACCAGCATTGAATAATTGGAAAGTAAATACACCCGTTGCTCCTCCTGCAATAGCCGCAAGAATGAGAATCGGTTTCATTAATACATACGGGAAATAAATCTCATGAATTCCACCAAAGAAATGAATAATAACGGCTCCCGGAGCTGATTGTTTGGCCGATCCTTTTCCAAATAAACAGTAGGCTAACAGTATTCCCAACCCAGGACCTGGGTTTGGCTCTAATAAGAACAACATTGATTTCCCGGCTTTTGCTGCCTGATCAATTCCAAGCGGGCTTAAGATACCATGGTTGATCGCATTGTTTAAGAACAACACTTTAGCAGGTTCTATAAATATACTGGCCAGCGGCAATAAATGCGCATTTATAATAGCTTGAACACCAGCTGCCAACGTTTTGTCCAGCGCTAAAACAATCGGGCCAATTCCTTTATAAGCAAGTAATGTAAGAAGGCCTCCAATGATACCGGCTGAAAAGTTATTTACCAGCATTTCAAATCCAGACTTTACTTTTCCTTCAACCGCCTGATCAAATTTCTTGATGGCCCATCCACCTAAAGGCCCCATAATCATAGCTCCTAAAAACATAGGGATATCCGATCCGACAATGACCCCCATCGTTGCAGTTGCGCCAACGACGCCGCCGCGTATATCGTGAACGATTCTTCCTCCCGTAAATCCAATTAAAATAGGGAGCAAATAAGTAATCATTGGACTCACTAGCTTCGCTAAACTTTCATTAGGAAGCCAGCCTTTCGGAATAAATAAAGCAGTAATGATTCCCCAAGCGATAAATGCTCCTATATTCGGCATAACCATGCCGCTTAAATAACTACCAAATCGCTGAACTTTGACTTTAACACCTGAGTTGGCCTGACTATTGGTCGTCATCTTATAACTCCTCTCATACTATATTGAAATATAATGATTGCACTATCATAATAAAGCGGTTTCATGACAGGTTCAATAAATACAAAAATCAAATTTGTCCATTTGATTGTTGACATTATTAAAAATGGGGAAATTTGGTGCAGAAAAGAGACTGGATTGTAAGCAGGAGACTTATCCTTTTTAGGTTCCCTTTTTTAAGTCATTTCATTCATTTTTGGAATACCGATAGAAAATGATTGATTCAACTGGCCGTATTCAGCGAAACACAAAAAGAATGGAAATTAATTTTACTCCGATCATTGAACTTATTTTTAGCAGTGTGCTTCAAGGAAGGACAAGCAAAAACAGATATCATACAAATTGAAGTATTTTGGTAGAGGAACCCGTTAAACCATTGCTTTTAACCATACCATCATAGTGATTACAATATGAACCGTTGCGTGAGCCATCATGGCCGCTTCCAAACTCCTCTTCCAGAAAAGCCAGCCAAATGCGATTCCGGCTATTCCGTTTAATAACATCATACGAAAGAAAATAAACCATGTCAGTGGTGCAAGAACTGTATTTGCCCCTAAATGAGCTACTCCAAACAAAAGGGAACTTATCAAAATGGAAAGCCACATGATCCACGGTTTCGGCCGATTTTTTCTGTGTTGAAAGAAACGCCACCCCATCCATGCAACGAAAGACATGAGTCCCCATCGCATCATTATTTCTTCGCTAATTCCTCCATAAAAAATACCTCCCAAAGTCACGACCAAGCTGCGGGACTGTGTATTTAGATGAAAACTGCTTGGAAGCCACTGTTGAAAGATCAAATCAAATAAGTAGTAGATGACGGTAACCATCATTCCTAACATGATAGCTTGATTTATGTCTGATCGAAGGGAAGGCCATAATTTCGCTTTTCTCGCCATGTTTTCAACGATATGCGATTTTAAACCTAGCCGAGGCGTGAGGAAAATGCCAATGACAATCGCAACGATTAAAAGAATAATCGGATTGATCAAAGATAATCCGGCTAAAACAGCTAAAGGGAGATCAGGTTTATTGGGAATATCTTTTAATACTTGAGAAAGGGTAATTTCAATGGTCGGAATAATCATGAACACCCCTAAAAGACTAAATGTAAATAAAACCCAAAACTGCTTCCAGAATAGTTTAGCAGACATACGTTTTTCTCCTTTTCCCTTTATAGATAACATACTCTTTACTACTACCATGCAATAAGTCCCGTTACTAATAATGCTGTCCCTACAACGGCTACGAATAATTGTGCAGCCAACATATTTTTACTAGATAGCCAAACAACTACTAAATTAAATAAGCTATGGACAATAACAAAAATGAACGTTAGCAAAGGGATTTTCGCTATAAGTAGTGTGACTCCAATATGAAAGGCACTTGCAAAGATCCGTTCCACCACACCCCACAATGGACTTAAACGAAGTTGTCCATTTGATTCTAATAATTCTTTTACTTGAATCGATTTTTCATCTTGTCGTTGTATGATATGGATTAGAACGAATCCGTTGATGATCGTAAATAATACTTCTATCGCAGCCCACCCTTGACCAACTGAAATCGCCCAGGAGAAAGAGGTTCCAGTAAGCAACAAGAGAATCAAACGAACTCCTTCCTCCAAAGGTCCGGAAGATAAACCAACAAAAAGTGTGGCTTTTTCTTTAGACAATCCCTTAAACAATACAGTGACTGGACCGCGTAGAAAAAGGGCAATCACCCAACCAAGAGCTCCCAAACTAAATGCTTTCCATTGAATAGGGCTAAAACCATGGTAAAAAAACAACCCAAATGATATAGGAACTGCTAAATAAAAAGGGATTGCAAGGATAAATCTACGAGCCATTTTTTGATTGGATGGATCAGATAATGTATTTTCGTTTTTCAAAGGTGTCGGCATTGATTATTCCCCCTCTCCTTTATGGTTTGAAGGTTTTTGTTCTGGCTGAGGTATGAAGATCGTTGAAAGTGTGCGAAGGCGCCTGCCAGGAGCCGGTTGATTTTTAAGAGCCGGCTCAACAACAGAACGAATTGCTTGTAACAATCGGGAAAACTCCTCATCGCTTAAATACAATGAAGCCTTACGATAGCTGACTCCATCCGCCTCCAGATCAAAGTGTTCTTGCTGCAAATATCTGTGAAAGTCAGATTGAATGGAAGCTAAAAAAGCCAAAAAATTCCGCATGTGATCTTCTCGGCTGAAGTTTGCCAAATCATCTTTTGTCAAATTGGCTCCTTGTTCTGCCAATGTGTAAATTTTCTCTGTCGTTCCACGGACTTGTCGTTGATCAATAATTTGAATAATACCGCCTTCATGCAACTTATGAAGGTGTCGATATAATGTAGCCTGCGGAACATCCGGCAACAACTCGATTAATTGTTGAGCAGTTAGGTGCCGCCCCCCAGTGAAAGTTTGAACAATACGTAATCGGATCGGATGAAGAAGTAAATCTGCCTTTGACTGTTTGATCGTCGTTCACCTCTTTTTATTATTATCATTATTGATAATAATAATAAAGAAAATAACAATTGTCAATCCACAATTATCCCTTTTTTCATCTAATGAGAAAAAAATAAGAGCCGTTAGCCAACGTCCAACAACTAACGACTCCGTTTCATAAAATGTAGTACTTGAGATCCTCTTTTCCCTTTCATTTCCCCTTTTATTCACATAAAACAGATTGAAAAACACAATCCATCGCATTTAATCCCCATCAATTTACCACTTTAATCCTTTAAAACAGCATGGGGGTCTGTCCCCTTTTAAATATGAAAGAACATGGTGATATACGGTGCGACAATGGAGCCTAATAAAGCACTTAATACCATGGCGACTGAGCCGATGGAAACGGCTAGTTCTCCGAATTCGGATGCTTTTGTGATTCCAAGTACATGTGATGCACTTCCAAGGGCAATTCCTTTTCCAAGCACACTTTTGATGCGCAGCCACTTTAAGATCACGGGTCCTACTATGGCGCCGGTAAGGCCTGCCACCATCACACATATAATCGTCATCGAGGAAATTCCGCCGATGCTGGCTGTAATTTGAATAGCCACTGGCATCGTAAAGGATTTCGGCAGCATCGATAAAACAAGACTACGATCAAAATGAAAGAATCTGCCAAAGAAAAGTCCGCTTAGCATTCCGGTCATCATCCCGACGCTCACGCCTACCAGAATAGGAACCATATATTTTTTCAGCACAAAACGTTGCTTATATAAAGGATAGGCCAACGCTACGACACTTGGTCGAAGCAAAAAATTAATCCACTTGCCGCCCTTCATATATGTGTCATACGAAATATGTGCACCAATCAACAAAACGACCATCAAAATGGTCGTTGTCAATACAGGAAGCAAAAACGGCCAAGAAAAGCGTGAATAAATACGGCTCATGATCAGATAAATCCCAACCGTCATGATGATCATGACGAGAGGGATGAGAACTTGTTGTATCATGCTTTCTGCTCATCCTTTCTTTTTTGTCTGCTTTTTTCTAATAATTGACTGGCATGACCAGCAGCTACCACCGTCATGATCGTGCTAATGAAGACAATGAAAAATAATAAGACCCCCTGCTTGGAAAGCAATGAAGGGTAATTCATAATGCCAATCATGGCCGGAACAAAAAGAAGAGGCAGAAACGCTATTAAGAAGCCAGCCCCTTGTTCAATCCAATCCAGCTTAAATAGTTTTAAAGATAAACAAAGCAGCAATAATAAAAGTCCCAGCACATTTCCGGGAATCAATAAATGCAAAGCACGGTGAATCATTTCACCAATAAACGAAAACCCGTATAGAATAAAAATTTGAATAATAATTTGAATCCACTTCATTCGCAAAAATCCTTCTCCCACTCTCTTTAATTTGAGTTGTAATCATGTATGATAGGAATAGAAAATACTCAAATACTTGTATAATACAACTACATACATAATATGTATTATAAAATGATATTTTTCCTTGTCAATGAATTTAGAAGTTGAAAGCGGCGCCAATTTAAGGAGGAATATGAGATTGTCAAAAAAAGAACGTGCCATTGAACAAATCGAATACGAAATGACGACCTTTATACGTATGGCCACTTATGTGGACCAGACAGATAAAAAAGTAGGCATCTTTGAACGTGCCACTTATTTACTGCTAAGAGAACTCGATAAATTAGGATCCGCACGGCTGAAGACACTGGCCGATGTGCTGAAACTTGATATTTCAACCGTCAGCAGACAAGCGGCCTCACTTGAATCCAAAGGACTAATCGAACGTTTAGCAGATCCGAGCGATGGACGAGCCACTCTTTTTCACCTTACCGCAACGGGAAAAGAGAAACTTGCTATGGACAAAAAAATACGATTATCCAGATACAATCAATGGTTGGAAGAATGGACAGAAGAAGAATGCGAAATATTCAAAAATTTATTGAATCGATTAAACAACTCCTTTATTTAATAAAGGCTATGTTTTAAATCAATGTTGAAATTTGATATAATTTCGTGACAATTTGAATGTAAGTTAACTATAATTTATTACACAATCGAAGATAAGTGCGAACTGAAGATTATTTATAAACTGAACTTCAGAGAATAAGCAGGGATAAAATGAAAAATGGAGGTATTATGAATAAACGAGAGAGAATGAAAACAGTCTTTTTATATGGTATTTTCATTTGTTACATACTTTTGTTAATTAAAATATTGTTCTTATCAAGAATTTCGCATTTGGAGCATAGGTCAATCAATCTCATTCCTTTTTATAGTATAATGGAATATATATCTGGCAGATCTGCGAATATAAAAGCATTTGCTTTTAGTAATGTGGTTGGCAATATAGTTATTTTTATTCCCCTTGGTACATATTTGTCATTATTCAAAAATGATAAAAGAGTAATAACCAATTTGTTGTTTATATTTATAGTGAGTTTGTTTGTTGAAATCATTCAGGGGCTTTTAGGCATTGGAGCATCAGACATTGATGATATAATTCTAAATTGTTTGGGTGGATTGATTGGTATTTCAGGGTATAAGTTTTTATTGTTTATATTACGAGATGAGAAAAAAGTACATACTGCAATCACAATACTATCTGCTATCGGATTACCTCGTATATTATATTATTTATTCATGATGAGAATGAGATTCTGAATATCTTTATTTCATATTCAAGAAGATACCCTACACAAAAAGAACGTAGAAATTAAGCATAATGCGAAGTATAAGTTGGTTCGCTATCTTCTTAAAAGGCGAATTAAGGAAAGTCAAAGGGCTTCCCTTAAAAATCGCTTAATTTTCAACACTATTTTAAAACATAGCCTTAATAAAAAGAGAGCCATTATGAAACACCGTTCAAAAATGCGAACGGTGTTTATGATTTTAAAAGAAGGAAATGGTAAAATTCTGCCTTTATCCATTGTTTTCGATGGACCATTTCGAATATCACGAACTTTTCCTACGTATGATAAGGTCCTCCCCACTATATCATCCCCTTCCTTTTGTTTGTTCGACAGTCCTTTGTCGAAATGAAATGTCCATTTCTCCATTCTTTTTTTATGAAAAAATCAATATGCTTTTTTAAAAAGCACTCTTGCTGCTGCACTTTTATTAGAAGCTGTTTTTAGCCATTTCTTGCATCAGCAGATCGATATTTAGAGCATATAGAAAATGTCCTCTGTAGTTGTTTTAGCTAAATAACAAAAAGAATCTTGTTGTTGTCTGATATTTCTCCTAAATACCGGAATACCGCTGATGAAAAAGGCGCTTTGGAAGAAGACAAACCGACTTTGTCATTTTTTATCTGATCAAATAATTTTAATATTCTGATAATTATGTTATATTATATAACATACTCGAATTTTAATCAGGAATAGAAATATCCGCCAGCTCCGTTGGGAAAGCGTTCTAAAGGTTTTCTATCATTCCATAGAGGAGGAAATAAAAATGAAAGGAATCCGCTGGCTAATGTTGCTCCCTTTTCTTGGCATTCTCGGCGGTATCCCGTTTGCCAACAGAGTGACTCCCTATATACTTGGCCTGCCGTTTATTCTTTTTTGGATTGTTGCCTGGGTGATCATCACTTCCATTATCATGGCGATTGTTTATCGCTTTGATCCGAAAGTGAAGGAGGAAGACCAAACATGAATACATCGTTGGTGTTGATTTTTGCTTTTCTGCTGTTATCCCTTTTCTTAGGAGTACGAGCGCGGAAAGGGAAAGAAATGAATTTGGAACAGTGGACAGTCGGCGGCCGCGGGTTTGGCACCATTTTTGTCTTTCTTCTCATGGCGGGCGAAATTTATACGACATTTACCTTTTTAGGCGGCAGCGGCTGGGCATACAGCAAAGGCGGGCCAGCGTTTTACATTATCGCGTACGGTTGCTTGGCGTATGTTCTGTCGTATTGGATGCTCCCAAAAGTATGGAAATATGCGAAAGAACATCAGCTTATGTCACAGTCTGATTTTTTCGCCAGCAAATACAACAGCCAAGCGTTAGGAGTGCTGGTTTCTCTGGTTGGGGTGCTGGCACTTATTCCGTATTTGGTACTGCAGCTAAAAGGATTAGGCATCATCGTTTCTGAAGCTTCATATGGTACGATTTCAGAAACGGCGGCTATTTGGATCGGCGTTGTTGCCGTTACAGTATATGTAATTATTTCAGGAATCCACGGTTCGGCTTGGACAGCGCTAGTGAAAGACATCACGATTCTTATTGTCATCGCCTTTTTAGGTCTTTATCTGCCGTTTCATTACTATGGCGGAATTCGGCCGATGTTTGAAGCGATCGAAAAACCCAATCCAGGTTTTCTCTCCTTGCCGAATAAGGGGATGAGCGTATCATGGTTCATTTCGACCGTACTGTTGACGGTTCTTGGTTTTTATATGTGGCCTCATACGTTCAGTTCGATTTATTCGGCTAAGAGCGCCAATGTTTTCCGGAAAAATGCCATTATTTTGCCCATTTATCAGTTATTGCTTCTATTCGTCTTTTTCGTCGGCTTTGCGGCGATTTTAAAAATACCGCATTTGGAAGGATCGGATACCGACTTGGCGCTGTTGCGTTTGTCCATTCAGACATTTGATCCTTGGGTCGTCGGGCTGATCGGCGCCGCCGGGCTGTTGACGGCTATGGTTCCAGGTTCGATGATATTAATGACGGCTTCCACGCTGCTATCGAAAAATGTCTATAAAGTATTTTCTCCTTCTGCCACTGACCAACAAGTTGCAAAGCTGGCGAAATATCTTGTTCCTGTCATTGCCTTGATTTCGTTATACTTTACGTTCCGTGGAGGAAATACGATCGTTGCTTTGCTTCTCATGGGATATAGTCTGGTGACGCAGCTGTTCCCATCGTTTGTACTAAGCTTGATGAAAAACAATTTTGTAACGAAACAAGGAGCGTTTGTTGGTATTATAGCCGGGGTTGCAACGGCGGCTTATATGACATTATCAGGCAGCGGCATTGGTACTTTGTTCCCGTCCTTGCCCCAGACAATGCAAGATTTAAACGTCGGAATGATTGCGTTGATCGTGAATGCTGTGGCGACAGTGGTTGTAAGCTGGATTTCAGGCAACCCTCGGTCAGTAAACGTTGACTCAAAAGAAAATACCATGTAGGGGAACCGATTTTTTCCCGATCGCTAGTCTATTTTATTGAAAAAGCAGCGATGAGACAGCAAAAACATTTCATTGGCATTAGAAAGTATGGAGGGAACGTGAACTTTGACCAGACATAAAATTCACCTTCGGATTCCAACAATGCATTCTTGCCCTTATAGACACCAAACAAAAACACCCCCATCAACCGAATGGAGTGGCCATTCGATTCAGGAGGTGTTTTTTCCTTGTATTATTTTATTGTGTCGCTTCAAGCCATTTGTGCAATCCCATAAAGGTATTTTTTCGATTCCTAGATTCTATTCAGCCAACTAAGCCATTCCTACTTTTAATTTTGAGCCACTTTTTTTATGCTTTCGTTTTCGTATTCTACTGGCTGATTGAGGCTTTCAGCTTCTTTCAATTGATCCGTGAAGTAAGCGGATCGAATCGCCCACGCATAAAACACTAGTGCACTGACCGCAACGACTACCATATCCCAACCGTACGGAATGATATTATATCCGCCAAATTGTTTACTGCCGAGACAGGAAATGAGCATCATATAGAGAAGATAGCAAACGAGCCACAACCCTGCCTTGAAATTTTTCAAAAACGTTTCCTTTCCTCGCTTCGCTTCATAATAAAAGTAAATCGGAAGGCCTATGAGCATGACGAACAAAACTTGTCCGGTTAATGGCCATCTGGACCAATATAAAATCAGCGAAGAAACGATAAAAGCAATCGGAGCAATGACAGCTAAACCTTTTGTTTTCAAAGGACGGTGGTAGTCAGGAACCAGCTTGCGCAAAGACATGACTGTAACCGGACCCGCCATATAGCTGACAACAGTCGCTACCGATATGACTTCCACCAGTTCTCCCCATCCGCGGAATAAAAACATAAACAAATAGGACACAGCCAAGTTTAACCACATGGCAGGCCGCGGAACCTTATATAATGGATGGACGGTTCCGAAAATCTTTGGAAAGTAGCCGTTTTTCTCCATCCCGTAAATCATTCTTGCCGTAGTCGCAGTGTAGACGGTTCCTGTACCTGAAGGCGAGATCACAGCATCAGCAAACATCGCAACCGCCAGCCAACCGATTCCAAGAGCCAACGCCAAATCAGCAAACGGCGACTTCATCTCTAATCCGGTCCATCCATGTGACAGCATGCTGGAAGGAACACTGCCGATGAACACGAATTCAAGAAGGAAATAAAGTACTCCCGCCGTAAGCAGCGATAAAATGACGGCAAGAGGAACGTTGCGTCCCGGATTCTTCACTTCTCCCGCAAGATTGATGGGCGTCTGAAAGCCATTAAAAGCAAACACGATACCCGATGTGGCAATCGCGGTCAATACGCCTGACCAACCGTTCGGCATAAATCCACCGGATACATGCGTAAAATTAGTTGTCTTAAATCCGACGACATAAATCCCGATAACGGTCAATAACGGGACGACAAATTTGATCACTGTGACAATGGTGTTGGCTTTCGCAAACAATCCGACCGTCCAATAGTTGAGCAAGAAAAAACCGATAACCAAAAAGAACGCTAAGACTAGTCCTGACGTTGTCAAATGGGTTCCATCATACATATTTTGCGCCCACGCCCATGGCCACGAGCTCATATATTGTACGGAAGCTTCTGCTTCGATTGGAATCACTGATACGATCGCTATCCAGTTTGCCCAACCAGCGATAAACCCTACAAACGAGCCGTGGGAATATTGAGGATAGCGCACCATTCCTCCCGACTCCGGAAACATACCTCCTAACTCAGCATAAGAAACGGCAATACAAATGATGATCAGACATCCGATAATCCATGAAAAGATCGAAGCAGGACCAGCTACTTTTGCCGCTTTCCAAGCACCGAACAACCAACCTGAACCAATGATAGAGCCCAATCCCGTCAACGTTAATGCGAAGAGCCCTATTTCCCGTCTCAAATTCTCCACTTTTTTTTGCATTCTTTCACCCTCTTTTGTCTTGTCAAAGATAAAGTAAAGGAAATCATTCCCAAGGATTTCGGGAGTAAAACATTTGAAAAAAATATTATTTTTCGGAATATTTTTGACAAAAAATTTGTACTGCTCGACTGTTTTTCTTTATTCGCTAATCGCTTTTAATCTATCATTCCTATAAAACATTACTCTCTCCAAAAAGTATGAATAAGTGTCAACAGCTTATTCTTTATGCGTAAATAGTTTTTCAGCAAAATCTGCTTTCTGTAATAAAAAGAATGTATTTTTATCAATGTATTTTTATCAATGAAACGGCATTACGTTGAACTAGTTTGCCCCCCAAAACCCACCACCTTATTCAATATTTAAAATATCCTGAATACTTCGTTTAGTACTTCCTCAAACGCTTCGCATATATGCTTTTATAATATAATATATCATATTTCACATAATCGTCAATAATGCAACATTATCGCGTTATATAATATAACATTTCATTATGCAGAGAAGAATTTGGTTTTGCCAATACCATATCAAAGCTTTCTGATTTCCGATAGACTAAAAAATCTGGAAAAAGGCCGCGCCACGGCTAAATAGCAATGTCAAGAAATTCATTTAAAATTGGGCGAATGGTCTAAATGCGACAGGAATACATTTCTCATAGTATACTAGGACTGTCAGGCTTCACTATTCATTGATCATAAGGGCAAAATAATTGAATTGCTTTTTAAAGATAAAAAAAGGAGAGTGTAAAACATGTCCATCGCCGTCATTTACGGGGGAACCCGCCCCAATGGCAACACCGAAATTCTGACGAATCGGGCGATTGAAGGGTTGGAAGCAGAACGAATTTATTTAAATGAGTACGACATTCGGCCGATTGTAGATGGCCGTCATGCAGACGGGGGATTTCCAAAAGTAAACGATGATTACAACAAGGTTCTTGATCGCGTTTTACCACATGACATTCTCATTTTTGCTACCCCCGTTTATTGGTACAGCATGTCGGGAACGATGAAAAATTTTATCGATCGTTGGTCACAAACCTTAAGAGACCCTGAATATCCTGACTTTAAAGCGAAAATGGCTGAAAAAGAAGCGTATGTCATTGCGGTCGGGGGAGATCATCCAACTTTGAAGGCACTCCCGCTCGTTCAGCAGTTTCAGCATATCTTTGATTTTATGGGAATCGCTTTTAAAGGATATATTCTTGGTGAAGGAAACAAACCGGGGGATATTCTTCAAGATCCAAAAGCATTATCAGCGGCTGACCAATTGCGAGAAAGTCTCAAAAAGAACTAATTTCAAAAAGTTCGCACCGGTTCTTTGGCGATTTTATTTCCTGAAGAGGGACTCTTTCATCCCTCTTCTCATTTACTTGGCAATAGAACAGTATTCAAAGAAATCTGCTTTTCGTTAAACATGAAACAGTAGAAGCATAGCGGCAAAAAAATAAATGGCGTTCGCAAACTCTGAAAGTCCTATTTTCTTTATAGGCAATGACTTTCCATATAAATAAAAGGCTCGAATGACACTTGGTATGTAAGCAAGTACAAATAACGGGTAGTGCGCATAGATTAATCCAAAGATCAATAATAAATGATATCCCCAGGAAAGCCATTTATAGACAGGATTATTTTTTTCACGGATCATCGTTTTTACGTAAAAAGTGCTTCCGATAAAAAATAAAAAGCAAAACATAAACAATTCCAACGCAGTCATAGTGAATTGGCCGTTCCCCATATAAAAACTGGCAAGACCGCCGATACAAAAACTTGTAATGGCCGCAACATCATTCACAAAATCGCGTTCTTTTTTCTTTCGCGCATAATAAATATTGATAATAAAGAACGGAACCATGGCAATACCGAAATAAAGAAGTTTTACTTGATAATAGATGGGGATGACAAACATCAGGACGGCAACAACACTATAACGATAAAACCACGGCAAGTATTCCTTACGTTTTAATTTTATAGCTGTTAATAACGGGTAGGTGGCTAAATACAGAGCCAGCCAACCGATAAATAACGGAATATGTAACCAAGTAAACCCTCCCGCATAAGCTCCAAGAAAAAAGGGGATGGTCAGCATCGCCCACGCTCCATGTTGTTTTGGAATGAGCCATTTTTTAGTAGAAGACATCACTTCTCACTCCTCTTGTTCGATTCCTGCGAAAGTTCATAGACGTGTCGAAGCGAGAAAAACATACCACCAACCAATCAGACACCGTCTTTTATTCCGCTCTCTTGTTTTATCCCGTCCACTTTACAATGACCACGAATGAAATAAAAGTAGTATTTTATATACTTCTATTATAATCGTCTTCCACTAAAAAGGTTTGTCTATTCTTTAACAATCTTCCAATAGAGGTCCCCTCTTCTATTCATTGAAGTTGCGATAGCACCAGTGACAGCGGGAAATGAATTTCTGGTGCGCTTTTCCAAAGTCCAAGTTTATCTTTTGCTACTCCCAGAATAGCTTGTATGATTGTTCTTTAAAAATTAAGGTTGTCTATCCAATAAGGAGACGGCCATTCCACTTAAATTCAGGAGGTATTTTTCTCCTGTTTCATTTTATTAGATCCCTTCTATTCCGTATCAATATTGGTTTCCTCATTAGTCTCAGCCAATTTCATTCAACCTGTAAGAATAATAAACAAAATAACAGTGTGAACCCTATCTCATTTTTTCGATCTCAATTTAATACTATAGCATCTCATAGCTTCTAGACTGCCTTCCATCTCGAAAACCCCTTTTTCTATTAGCCTCCTTAACCGATATTCCAAGAACTCATCCCCTACATACTGTTCTAAATGACCAAAACATCATAGCCTTCTACTAATGCGTCCAAAAACATTATCTCATCTAGGTTAGTAAAGTAATCTATTTTCTCTTTTGGCGAACAGAGAACGATCATGCAAACGGTATAATCCATTCTTCGATAATTCCGTACATGGTTTCAAAAAATGAGCATTAGGCTGTGTGTATTCAAGCACTTATAATCGAATTTCTTCAGGACTCATCCACTACTATTCTATGCTATGATTTGGTATTAGGAAAATAGTCGCAGGATAAAATTACTCGTAAAGGGAAAAAGCAGTAACCAAGGAGGAAAATACGTGCCAAATACAAATTGGACCAAACTTAGTACTTTACAATTAGGGAGATATGCAGAGTATTTTGCAAAAATGGAGTTTGCATCATATGGATTAGAAGTTTACACAACCGAGGTGGATGACCATGGTGTAGATTTTATTGTTAAAGATAAAAAGGGGCGCTTTTGTGAGATTCAAGTAAAATCTCTTAGAGGAAAAGGATATGTTTTTGTACCCAAAAGCAAATTTGACATCACCAATAAAAATTTATATCTAACTCTATTAATTTTTGAGGTAGGAAAAATGCCCGATATTTTTCTCATACCTGCGAAAGCATGGGAAATGCCTAATGAAATATTTGTAGACAGGAATTACGATAAGCCCGGTCAAAAAAGTACTCCTGAATACGGCATTAACATATCTCAAAAGAATTATCCTATCCTTGAAACATTCAACTTTGAGAATACCATAAAAGAGTTTTTATAAATGGAGGATTCTCCAAGAGGCACCCCCTTTATTTATCAGCGATTCTCTTAAATCCATACCCATTCCTATATATCAGCCGTTTCTGTATGCAAGTAAAGCCGTGCTGACAATCTTCAACACGGCTTTGTTTCCATTATGGCTATGATTGAAAAATACGATCAATGCTTTCAATTTCTTCTTTCGTCAGCTGTACATCGAGTGTCTTTAAGTTGTTCACGACTTGTTCCGGTTTCTTTGCACCCGGAATGAGTGCATCGATGGAATCTCTCGTTAAATACCAAGCTAGCACCACATAGGCAATTTCCGTATTTTTCGCTTCAGCGATGGGTCGCAGCTTCTCAACTTTTTCCAGATTCCGGACAAATTCTTCTCCTTGGAACAACGGATTTTTGGCGCGCAGATCATCGAATTTCGTCTCTTTCGTATATTTTCCGGCTAAAAGACCTGAAGCCAGAGGAAAATACGGTACAAATGAAATGCCTTGCTCCGCGGTATAAGGCAATAAATCTTTCTCCGCTTGCCGCTTAAACAAATTATATTCCGATTGCAGCACGTCCACATAACCGTCTTGATTCGCTTCTTTTAATTGTTCAATCGAAAAATTGGATACGCCGATGGCTCGAATTTTTCCTTCATCTTTCAGTTTCTTTAATTCACCGACCGCTTCGTACTTTGGCGTGGATTCATCGGGATAATGGATGTAAAACAAATCGATGTAATCCGTTTGCAGCCGTCTCAAGCTGTCCTCCACCGATTGACGAAGAAAAGCAGGAGAGTTGTCAATCTCAATCTTATCGCCTACCAATTTATGCGCGCCTTTCGTTGCAATCACTGTATCTTCCCGGCGGAACTCTTTCAACACTTCCCCGATTAATTCTTCAGAACGTTTAGGACCGTAGATAAATGCAGTATCCAAAAAGTTGACGCCGTTTTCCAAAGCAGTGCGAACGACTTGTTTCCCTGTTTCTTCGCTCAAATTCGGATAAAGATTGTGGCCACCAACCGCATTCGTTCCTAACCCTATCGGATTAACATATAAATCCGTTTTTCCTAATTGAACCTTTTCCACCATCAGTCCCTCATCTCCTTTTCATTTATTAAAAACAGTATAACAAACCTCTGCTGGAAAAACCCACTAAAAAGGTTTGGATTGCCAAATTTAAAAAATGAAATGAGCGAGGTCTCCAACCATCCGTTCTGAAAACAGTAAAAATCACGGCATTTGAATTGGAACTCCTACTTGTTCGAGGGAGGCTGTGCATGAATGCAGTGGATTACTAAATAGCAACCATCTTTTTAAGAGCGTGAAGAATTTGCCTGATACAACAAGAGTCATTCCTCTAAATATTTTCCTTTCTCTTTCCTTTTCGTTATTTCTGCATTGGTTTGATCGTATGCTGATACGAATACTTTATCGGGAATCAAGCCGCCATTGCAAAAATATTCGTAGCGGATTCCTTTTTCATCTTTGTAGTAAACAACCATGTAATAAACCCCTTGTTTGCTGTCGTAAACCATTTTTTTATTTTCAATCTTGTCGGTATATCCTTTTTCCTCTATGTGGTCCATGATTGCTTTTTCTGTCAATGCTTTTTGAAAGTAAAATTTGTATGTAAGAATGCCGCCTCCGATAAGAATCAACATTCCAATAATGAAAACCCATTTTTTATTTCTCATTGTTCTCCCTTCATATTTATTTTCTCAATCATCTTATTAATCAGATTACCTGTATAATACAATAAAGTAAATATTTTCTTGAGGGGCGGAATACTTATTAGTTAAAATGATATGGGGAGTATATTCAATGACAAAGGCGTGGGAGAAATGATAAAAGGGTTATATGAGGCGCATTTGCCTGTAAAAAATTTAAACATTTCAATCGAATTTTATCAAAAATTAGGATTGAAATTAGCTTTGCGCTATGAAAAGATTGCTTTCTTTTGGATAGAAGAAGGAAAAAGCTGGTTAGGTCTGTGGGAAGGAAAGGAATACCGGACTCCATACCATCCATCACTAAGGCATATTGCTTTCCGAGTATCTTATGAGGATTTAAAGAATTCTTTAAAATGGCTCGAATCACTGCAAATTGAAGCGGTACCTCACGGCGGCCGAACAACTAACGAGCCTTTTATAAGACCCAATCAAGGGAATGCTTCGGTTTACTTCAATGACCTCGATGGCAATAGCTTAGAATTAATGTGTTACGTAGAGGTCCCAGATGATTTAAAACATTTGACCGAAACATTGTCATTTGAAGATTGGGAGACTTTGATTGCCAAACATTCAAAATGAGATAGAACATAGACATGCTAATTCTGGATTAAATCATTGAAGAATGAGGCCACTAATTCGGTGGTCTTTTTATGTTCCCCTTTATTTTCAATAGAAAGAGTTGCGCTCCCTAGATTAGTATTTAGGTGTAAAACATTTAATTTCATAAATCAGATATTCGACCTTAGAATTACCGAGTATTCGGCCTTGAAATAAAGATGCTTCCTCGTCGTGCACTTGACAACCATCTTGCAATCTTACAGCGGATACGAAATTAGAAGGATAAGCGAAAGGAGAATTTTTAAGAATAATAAAAAAATTATGATAAAATAAATGCAAAATGAAATCCATACATACACACTGCCAAAAAAGTGCAGCAAGACGTTTAATGACAGGGAGAGGTGTTTTTATTGTGAATATTTTCAGCTACATCGTACTGGGTCTTTCGCTTTCTATACCCGTTGGTCCCATCAGTATAGAAATGATTAAGAGGGGGATTAAAAACGGATTTTGGCAATCTTGGGCAGTTGGTCTAGGTGGAATGTCAGCAGACATCGTATTAATGTTTCTCATCTATTTTGGTGTATCTACTTATTTGACTACCCCGGTGGCCCAGTTGATCATGTGGATTTTCGGATTCATCATACTGGTATACTTGGGATACGAAAGCATAAGAGATGCTTTTAAAGAAGTCCATATATCCGACGAAATACAAAAAGAAAGCATATCGAAGTCTTTTTTATCGGGATTTTTAATCGCTATTTCGAATCCACTCAATATTATTTTTTGGATAGGCATTTATGGTTCTGTTCTGACAACTACTCTTAATACCGTAAGTCAAGGCCAGTCTTTCCTTTACAGCAGCGCTATTTTTATCGGAATTGCACTTTGGGATATAACCGTTGCCGCATCCGTCCATTTCGGGCGAAAATTTACGAATCAACGTTTCATAAAATGGCTATCGGTCATTGCGGGATTGGTTTTAATAGGCTTTGGCATAAATTTTGGCTACAAAGCAATCAAAAGCTTGATGCATATTATAAGTTAGCTTTAATATGATCATTTTAATCCGTTTAACAGAGTCTTTACCGTTTCTCACCCTTGCCGGACAACAAAAATTGCTCATGCTCTTACGTAAAAAATGAAAAAATTTTTAACGTACACAAAATGAGCCAATGTTTTATTCGATCGCTTTCGGGTTTTCTTTTTTCTCTTAACGGTCTTTTTTGCAGTCTCATACATTTCGGGGGATTCAGACATCCCCCTTCTATAAGGGCTGAACCTTTATTCCGACTATTAAACTATGTATAATATATCACTAGCATTGCAGTAATTAAATCTGATGATTCAAAATACTAAGAATGTTCAATTTTTTATTGATTTCGAAACAAAAAAATCCTTTACAATGGAAGTACAGGTGGTTCCTGCCCAAATCCAATCGTAAAGGATAACCATTATGGACAAGAATACACTAATTTTATCATTTGGTAAATGGGTTTCACCCATAAATATTCAAAAACTTAGCGAACAAGTCAAAGAATTGAAACAGGACTATTACACAAAAAAGCTGACAACAGAAGCTTATATTAAACTTTTATTGGTAGCCCAGCTGCTCGAATTTAAGAGCTTAGAGGAAATGAGTGATGCACTTGTAGACGAAGATCTTCAAAAAGCACTCGGATTTGAATCGATAAGTGCCTCTCAGCTATCCCGAAAAAACAATCAGATCCACCCACTAATTCTTGCAAATTTGTTCTTGGATCTTGTTTGGAAAATTCAACGGTACCATTATAAAAACGGAAAGAATATGCCACTGAAAATCATTGATTCAAGTACACTCCCGTTGAACTTGACCCATTATAAATGGGCAAAATTCCGGAAAACAAAAGCTGGTGTAAAGCTACACTTACGGCTCGTTTTCATGGATAAAGACACCGTCTATCCTGAAAAAGCAGTGATTACGACAGCAAAAGAACATGACCGAAATCAACTCGAAGTCCTAGTGGATGATCAAGAAGCCATGTATGTGTTTGACCGCGGTTATGTGGACTATGAACGTTTTGATCGGATGACAGATGATGGCTATTTCTTCGTTTCAAGACTGAAGAAAAACGCAGTCATTCGTGAAGTCTATACATTTTCACTTCCTGATGATTGTCACGTTCTATCCGATAAAATGGTCTACATTGGTACCACACAAAATCGTACTGAAAATGTCTTTCGTCTACTAGAAGTTATGGACACAAAAGGGAACTTACTTCGTTTCATCACCAACCGATTTGATTTAAAACCAGAAGAGATAAGTGATATTTACCGATCTCGCTGGGCTATTGAACTCTTTTTCAAATGGCTCAAGCAACACGTAGAAATTAAGCACTTTTATGGAATGAGTGAAACAGCTATTCAAAATCAAATTTTCTTAGCCCTGATCACGTATTGCTTACATGTTCTCATTCAATTGGAGATGAAAAGTAAGAAATCCCTACTTCGAATTACTCGTTGGTTAAAGAGAGCTCTGTGGAAACCAGCTTATGTTTGGTTGCGAAAATTTGATGGGCGAGCCAGTCCATAATCTCCCTTTTGTCGTTGTCGCTCTGGTTTAACTGTATATATTTACCAAATGGGCAGTGCCACCTTTCTTTAGGTTTTGTCTTTTTGGCACAAATTCACAAAAAATAATTAACAGAAAATTCTAACTATATTTATGCAATGCTAATGGTGCAGCAACAACCAAAAATTTTTTCTGTGTACATGAACTATATAAAGGTAAGCGTCAAATCTTGGACACCTTCTTGATGTGCTAATTTCATGAGATAATCTCCTCAAGATGAAATTGAAGGAGGTTTTTTTATGCCTAAGAATCCTGAATTACGAAAGGTTTGGGAACAACGAATCGCTGACTATCGTAAAAGCGGTCAAACTCAAGTAAACTGGTGCAAGGAAAATCAATGGAGTATTCACCAGTTTAAATACTGGTTAAGAAAAATTGAAAATCCAATAAAAAATCAAGGAAAGTCTACAAAATGGGCATCCGTTACCCTAGAAGATCATTCACAAACAGTTGAAAATTCATTACGGATTGAAATTAGTGGGATTTCAATTGAAGTAAAACCTGGTTTCGATCCGGCCTTTCTTTCAGAAGTGGTTAGGACGTTGAAATCAACATGTTAGTTGGTACAAGAGCTGAACGAGTTTACTTGGCAAAAGGAAGTACTGATTTGAGAAAATCCATTGATGGATTAGCTGCTTTGGTGAAAGAGGGATTTGATTTAGATCCCTTTTCATCAAGCTATTTTGTGTTCTGTAATCGAAAGCGAGATAAATTAAAAATTCTTCACTGGGACTATAATGGTTTTTGGCTTTATTATCGTCGATTGGAAAAAGGAAAATTTCAATGGCCAAATGAAAATGACACTGGAACGATACAAATTAGTTATCGGCAATTACGCTGGTTATTGGATGGCCTTGCAATGGAGCAAAAGAAAGCACACCCAGAAGTAAAGGCTAGAACAGTTATATGAATTTTTTACTTTTAACAAAAACCTTGGAGGAAAATAGCTAAAACCGTCGAATTATTACTACATGATGAAAAATTTAAAGAATCCTACCCAAAACCCATTTGAATTAATTGAAAAACTTCAACAGCAAATCGTTGAATTGACGGCGAAATTACGATGGTATGAAGAACAGTATCGTCTTAGTCAAAAACGAAAATTTGGCTCTTCAAGCGAAAAAACAAATCCTAATCAATTAGAACTACCTTTATTCAATGAAGCAGAGGTAGAGTCTAATGTAAAAGCCGAAGAGCCAACTGTTGAAACAATTACATATCGTCGTAAAAAGAAACGTGGTCAACGTCAAGCTACGTTTGAAAACCTGCCTATGGAAACGATTGAATATCGTTTACCCGAAGAAGAGCAGGTCTGTTCGTGTTGCGGTGAAAAAACACACGAAATGAGCACAGAAGTACGACAAGAATTAGTGATTATTCCGGCTCAAGTCAAAGTTTTAAAACACGTTCGATATGTCTATGGATGCCGTCATTGTGAGCGTAATGAAATAGAGACACCAATCGTTACAGCACCTGCCCCAAAATCTGTGTATCCAAAAAGTTTAGCTTCACCGTCAAGCATGGCATATATTATGAATCAAAAATATGTAGAGGGGCTACCTCTATATCGCCAAGAACAACAGTTCAAACGATTAGGTGTGATCTTATCCAGGCAAACCATGGCCAATTGGATGCTTTATGGTGCCGAAAAATGGCTTGCGCCAATTTATCAACGAATGAAAGAGCATCTCCTCTCTAAAGACATTCTACATGCGGATGAAACAACTGTTCAGGTTTTACATGAACCTGGAAGGTCAAGTACATCGAAATCTTACATGTGGCTTTATCGGACTGGAAGAGAGGATCCACCACTTGTCCTTTATGACTATCAGGAAACTAGAGCAGGAGAACATGCCAAAGAATTCCTAAAAGGGTTTAAAGGATACCTGCATGTCGATGGATATGCAGGATACCATAAGGTATCCGGCGTAACATTAGTTGGATGTTGGGCTCATGCCCGCAGAAAGTTCGATGAGGCTTTAAACGTACTTCCTGAATCCAAACGTCATTCAGCAGTCACAGTTCGGGAAGGACTCAATTTCTGTAATCAGCTATTTGCCATCGAGCGTGATTTGAAAGAATGTACACCAGAAGAACGATATAAAAAACGACTTAAACACAGCCAACCATTGTTGGAGGCTTTTTCAGCATGGCTAAAAACAGAGAAAAGCAATGTTTTACCAAAGAGTCTATTAGGTCAAGCCATTACATACTGCCTCAACCAATGGGAAAAACTCGTGGCATTTTTAGAGGATGGACGTTTAGAAATCGATAATAATCGAAGTGAACGATCCATTAAACCATTTGTGATCGGTAGGAAGAACTGGATTTTTAGCAATACTCCGAAAGGAGCTAAGGCCAGCTCAATCATTTACAGTATTGTGGAGACAGCAAAAGAGAATAAATTAAATCCATTTTATTATCTTCGCTACTTATTTGAAAGGCTTCCCAATATGGATATAAGCAATATGGATGAGCTTGATCAACTACTTCCTTGGTCCAAAACAATTCCTTTGAATTGTCGGGTTTTTAATAACTTATCACAATAATAGTATTTAATCCCTATCATTAAAAGGTGGGGATTATTTTACGCTTACATATAAAGGAATAGTACGCATTGAATAAATAAACGTTCTTCACAATGACACTATCAAAATGTCGGTTTTGCCCACGGAGAAAATCTATTTTTCTTGGACCACCGGGCGTTGGAAAAACACATTTAGCCATTTCCTTTTCGATTGAAGCCATTACTCAAGAATACACCGCTTTAGACGATTTAGTGGCAGAACGCCGAAAGGCAAACGAAAAAGGGACTCTCGAACGTTTAGTCAATCATTGGAGTCGCCCAGACATACTTTATAGATGAGGTAGGATATCCCCTTTTGATGAACTAACGGAGAATGTGTTTTTTTAAATCATAATCGAAATGATATGAACAAGGAACGATGATTCTTACATCGAATAAATCCTATCTCAAATGGGGAAAAGTATTCGGCGACGATCATTAGCAACAGCCATTTTAGATCGTCTATTACATCACCCCATTACCTTTAACATCAAAGGCGATTCTTACCGCCTCCGAGAAAAGAAAAAAGCAGGCCTTTTTCCTTCCTAGTTATCGAATTAAACGTTCAAAATGGGGAATTTCATTTTGTTGAAATTGGGGAATTTTCAATCGTTGTTGTCCCCCGCCCCAACCCCGCATTCTTAAGTTCGAGTTAAAATACAGTTTGGCTATAGAAACCTAATTTCGGACAATTTTTGATGCAAAAATGACCGTTTTTTCGCCTCTTTTTTCGCATTAAAAAATAGTTTTGCTTATATTTGGAGAGAAGAGAAAATTGAGAAAAGAATGATGGGACAAGGGATTGGCATGAAAAAAACCGAAATCGCAAATGATTTTTTTAACGAAATCAGAGTCGGAATAGCAAGAGTTTATTTTAACTAGCAATTGTTTATTTTGGGGTTACATAGGAGAAAAAAGAGACTAGGAGGTAAGAAGACTAATCTTGCATTTTGCTTACTATACACCTTCTAAATAATTCATTTTGGCTTGTTTTATTTGTTGTTCTACAAGCTCCCATCGTTTATCAAATATATCAATATCATCAAAACTTGCATCCCAAAAATATTTCTTTCTTGCACTTTCCCTTGCATCATTTAGAACTTTTTCTAAGTTTTCACTTTCATACTTAACAATTGTTATTATCCACTCACGTTCAAATCCTTCGTTTTCTATCTTAAAGTATATTTCATCACGTTTCTCCATAAGTTTATCTCTTTTTTCTATCCATTTTCCCCTACTATCCAAACTTGAACTTTCTTTTATAATTACGTCAAGCCTTTTTAATGTTGCCGAAATATCAGTCAATTCCCTGAATTTCCGCTGAAGTAACTTATCTCCCTTCAACTTCTCTAATGTTTCGTTCAATTTTTGTTCTGTTATCTTAATAACTTGTTCTTCAAATACTCTAACCATGTTCAATTAACTTCACCTCTTTGCTTTCCGAATTATTCCAAATAATTTTCATTTATATTACTTATCTTGCTACATACTCTTCATTTTCCATAAAAATAATTTGCTTCCTCGCTAAATAGTATTGGTTTAAAAATTTATTGAACTGTCCATCAATTGAAGTTTTTATATTTGCAACCTACATGTATAAATACGGTGGAAACGATGCTGTTTTTATATCTATGCTTATCTTACCCGTTTCTTTGCCTTCCTCTTTTGCTTTCTTAATAGCTTTAGTTTTTTCACTCTCACTTTTCAGAAAATTCTTATACCATTCATAAGTTTCATGTATTGAATTTAATACTTCAGATATTTGTAGATCAGGACGTCTTTTTAGATAATGTATAATAGTTCCAATTAAAGAATTAATATATTTATTTAAACGGATTGTAAATATATCGATATTATTAAATAAGATGTTGTTATTAGAATGAACTAATTTGTTACGTACTCTATATATGCGCGTTAAATCATGTTCAATCAGTTCATGTAAATTCTCGATATTTCTCAAAAGTTTACTTAAATCTGTTAAAACCTCTCTTATAAAAGCAATCTCTCTATGCATTACTACATCCTTTTCTAAACTTTCAAATAAACTTTTAATATTATCTTCTTCTCCTAAAAAATCTACTAACTTATTTTTATCGTATTTTCCTTCTTCTTTAGAACATTTAAAAAATAATTCTTTTACTATATTTATTTCATGAAATCTCTTATTTGCTAAAAGTCTCTCCCAAAATATATTAAGCCGCTCTTTTACAAGATATAAACTAATCACTTTAGGCACTATATCTATTATTTTACTAATTATACTTTTCCCCTCATAGGAATTTAAAAGATATTCAAGGCTGGACCAATTATTGAGTAATCGATTTTCTGGTGATGTTTCAATAGACTTCTTTAGCATTTCAAGTGAATTATTCAATTGCTTAATACTAGTTGTAATACGGCCATTTTCTTTTCTCACTTTATCTCTTAAAAGTAAAAAATCTTTAATGTCTTCATTTTCTCTGGCACTTATACTATTATTAAAAATTTGTGCGTCAGTATTATCAGTTCTCATTTGTACCCATTCATTATAACCATTTGATAAAAGACATTGTACATTGACCGCAACTTTATCAAAATTATAATAATGTTTATACATTCCAAGATAACTTTCTAAGTTTTTAACTACTTTTTCTATAGCCTTATATTTATCATAAGCAACAACTTCGACTTTTAAATTATGATATTTATCAGATTGTCGAAAATGGAGTTTATCTTTTCTTTCACGAATGATATACTCTTCACTTTCATTCAGTCTACAATACCTATATTTTAAATTAATACATCCTTCCGTTTCCAACTCATTTTTTAATTCATCCGGTAACCAACTATTTATAATTATAGAATACTTAGTAGGTTCTTTAATCAAATCTTTAAACGCTAATAGAGCCTTACTCAATTCTTCTCTATCCAAATCTTTTATGTATTGATATAATTCTTTGTAACTTTGTTTCCATTCACTCAGATATTTAAACGAATATCCTAAATTTAATAACTCACTAATAAAATACTGGACTATTAAATCGATCTCTTTGTAGGATAATGGAACCTCTAAAATTAAATCAATATATTCTTCAATTAAACTTTCAGAATCATATCTTTTTACTAAACTAGAAATTGAAATACGTATAGTATTTAATTTCTCTTGATCTACTTTTTCTTTTTCTCCTTCATTTAAAAATTCCTGAATTCTCTTAACTAGAAAACTTATATCCCTGGCTAACTCTCCCTTTATTAATAAAGGATTCTGTTTACAATGAAATAAAATACTTTTCATTGAACTGATTAAACTATGTTTTAATTTAGTTTTATCACTAGTTCCTTCCCTAATATCTTGCTCAATTTCCAAAAATTCGCTAAACATTAATGTTATGCTATCATATCTCTTTTCCTGTAAGGCTTTTGTAAACATTTGAGATTGTTGGGATTTAGAATAATTAAAATATTCCATGATCTTACTAATAAAATAACGTTGACCACCTAACAACTTTTCTTCTGACACTTCTTTCCCCTCAATCTAATTGATTTTTTTAAAGTATACCATAAATTTCTACAAAAAATTACATTGACAAATACAGATAAAAAATATAGTATTAAAATGAAGAATAAATTTATAAGATGTTGAATAAGATAATATTGCAAATATCGGACATGGCATAATGAAATGGGTCAAAGTTTTGATTCCCTTATTATGCTATGTCCTTTAGTATTATATATTATTTTTATTCACTGAAACCAAATATTAATATATCCTCCTCAACGCCTCCAACTGTTCTTCCTATAATGAGTCAACATATATCACTGTTATTTGAATCTTTCATGTCGTGCAAATTTCCGAATAGTTTCAATCGGCGTTCCGGCATTGGCCAAGTTCTTACAGAAGCTATGTCGAAAGCGGTGTGGAGTATTGTTCTCCATATTGGCAAGACGTGCGTATTTAGTCAGCATTTTTTGAATTCCTAGCTCGGATAAAAATGGGGAACGCTCGGATACAAATAACCGTGTGGATTCTTTATGTATGTACATTTCTAAATTTTTTCGATACTTCAGCCATTTACGTAAATTTCTGGCGTGCTTTTGAACCAGTAATATAGTGGCAAACTTATTCCCCTTGCTTTCCCGAGTGATCACACTTGAACACCTTTATCTTTAGATATGATGTCGTTTATTTCTAATGGAGCAACCTCATTTACCCGAAGTCCTGCATCCAGCATTAAGTCGATCATGGCATTTGCACAGCCGTTTGAATTCGTTTGGCTCCAATTGTACATAACCAATGAATCGGTCTAGTTCTTCTTTTGTAAGCCATTTTATTTGATTAGCCCCATTAGCATATTCCAATTTTTCGATTTTGATACGTGCCATCGGATTGTCTTTAATGATCCCTCTAGAAAGCAAAAATGCAAAGAATACCTTTAATGCGGCAATATATTTATAAATGTTGGAAGGTTTTCGTTTGCATTGAAGTTTTAAATAACCGGTATATTCTATTAGATTTTCCGGTAAAATCGGACATTTTTTGAAATATGCTCATCTCCCTCTCAATATGGATTCATGTACTATACTCTCTGATTCTTTTGTTAAATCCTTTTGAGTAAAGTAGTGGTCAATTTGGTTGATGACTTGAAATACCCGTCCACATTACGAATCCTGTCTTCAAGGTGATCCAATACCAGAGGAAGACCAACATCATTACAATGCGACTTACAGCCCTCGAAAAATCGGGATATATAGCTTAGAGGAAGATCGTGTAGTGAAATGACAATGCCCTTATTGTAAAGGCGAATGTGTCAAACCTAGTCCTGAGATCTGTGCCTGTCACGCCTCAAAATTTGTCGAAGATGGATAGAGATAGAGAAATGCCTTAGCCTTCTGTCTTTTTTGAGAGTTGAAGAAAAACTTCGAAGAGTTCTTATCCTTTAAAGTGCTATCGCTCGCGGTTCATCGACCGAATCGAAATAAAAGCAGATGGAACACCGAAAATCTTTTACTGATTTTCGGCTCCTTCTACTTAATTTCCCCTCAACACTATCTCCGCCTCGGCCTCCACATGCCTTGTTTGCGGAAACTTGTCGACGGGTTGGAGTTTGAGGGTTTTGTATCCGCCGTCTTCGAGGATTCGGAGGTCGCGGGCGAGTGTGGCGGGGTTGCAGGAGACGTAGACGACTTTTTTTGGTTTTATTTGAAGGATGGTTTCTAATAGAACTGGGTCGCATCCTTTTCTAGGGGGATCGACAACTAGAACGTCGGCTTTGATTCCTCTTTTGTACCATTCTGGAATGACTTCTTCTGCTTTTCCTGCCTCAAATTCGGCATTGGTGATGCCGTTTCGTTCGGCGTTTTTCTTTTTTTCAATCGCTTCCGGCACGATTTCGACGCCGTACACTTTTTTCGCGTTTTTCGCTAAAAACAACGAAATGGTGCCAATGCCGCAATAAGCGTCGATGACCGCTTCATCGCCTTTTAATTCGGCATATTCCAAAGCCTTGTCATACAATACTTTCGTTTGTTCAGGGTTGACTTGGTAAAACGACTTTGCTGAAATGGCAAATTGAACGTCGCCGATCGAGTCATAAATGACATCCCGTCCCCATAAAACGATCGTTTCGTCGCCGAGAGTGTAGACAATTCATATTGTTACCGATAGAAGTTAATCATAACTTCAGAATGGAGAAGCTTTAGCTGAAGTACGGACTTTTTATGGTTCCCATCTTCATCTTATAATAGTATTTAAAACGTGCACTATTTCGTCTAACATAATGTACTTTTTTACGTTTATTGCGTATAATAATATATAGAAGTATACAAAATGAATACCAAAAGACTTGGAGGTGTGATGATGAGCGAGACCAAAAAAATAATCGGAGAAAATATAAGGAAATATTTAGATGCGAAAGGTGTTAAACATAACTGGGTTATAGATCGATTAGGAATAAGCAAAGGTGCTTTTTACAGATTTCTTAAAGGTGAAGGAAATGTGGATCAATTTGAGGAGAAAATGTTAAAGCTGTTTAGAATTAAAGATCCCTTTTATTTTCATCGTAAAGAAATGGATTTGCCTAAAGGTGTCAATGAAAAAATGGAAGAACAAAATTTTATGGATTTTGCTGCACTGTCTTTAAATGGGGAAGTGAATGAAGCATTTAAAGAAGGGATGAAAGTTTTTAGAGAATTTGTAGAATTGATTGATATTCTCAAACCTTTGTCTCATTCACCAGTTATGTTTGGAGGAGAACATCGTGATCAATAAAGAGAATATAGAAAAAATAATCAATTTTAACCGAGATTATTTGCCTGAAGTGAAATCAAAAATTGAGATGTTAAAGTCTTCCGGTGATCCTCTTATCGCATCTAAGCCTTTAGAATTCATTAAAACTTATTTATATGAAAATGCACGCGTATTAGAATTTCCCATTAAAAATTCTGATTATGGCGGTTTAGTTTTTTATTACAATCAGGATTTTTATATACAAATCAACACAGCACAGCCTAAAATTTATGAGAACTTTATGTGGGCGCATGAGTTCTATCACTTTTATTTTGATAAAGATAAGGTGAAGAAAAAAGAAGAAAATTTGGTTCAGATAGACAGTATTTTTGATGAAAAGGAGAGACTGCCAAATCTTTTTGCAGGTGAAATTCTTATTAATGATCATATTTTAAATCGGAAATATCTATCTTTAAAAAAGGATAGCAGTCTTAGTTTAACCGACATTGCAGTTCATTTAATTCCTGTTTTTGAAGTTCCTTATAAGGCAATCGTAATAAAACTGGCTCAAAATCAATTCATTACCATTGATGAAGCTAAAGATATTATTGATTATGATTATAAAAATAACCTGCCTGATGAAATAGACCGTACATTATTTGCAGCTAGCAATAAAATTAAAATTGACGATTATAAAAACTTGATATCAAAAGCGGAAAAAAACCTAAATGAAGAAGACTATCAATCCATCATCAATAAATATAAAAAATTATATCAATTAGTGCTAGATTGGCGAAAAGAGTTAGCGGGCGAAAGTGAAAATGAAGGTTATCGAAAATCCTAAGATCCGTCCCATAAAACCTTTTATCCAATTTCATTCGGAAAGCCTAAAAAAATCTTTATACGCCAATCAAGCACTGTATATTATGGATAATATGATGCTGTCAAAGCTAAGGAAGGACGCTGTGTGTAATCCTTTTATTATACAAAAGGGATTTCAACTATCTAAAATCATTCTCATTCCAGACATCATTCTTGAAGAAGCCTCAAAAAACTTACCCGATGAAAAGGCATTTGAAAAATACTATTATGAATTATTTCGAATTCTATCTACAGAGCATGAAATATACGTAGCAGATTTACAAATCATATTTGAATTATTAAGGGATATGATTGGCACAAAAGAAGCCGCATTCAATATATTGAAAAACATATCTTTAGAAGCTGTAAGAACAAATCAAACAATACGTGATTCCATTAAAGAAATCGATTCTCATTCTGAAGCTGCTTTAGAAACATTAATTGGTTGTATTTTGGCCAATGGAAAAAATGCCGGCGAACGTTTTATCACTATTTTTTCCCTTGTATTATTGAGCTTGTATCTCGGTCCTGTTTATATCGTCAGTGAAGATGAAAAGGGAATTTATGGACCCTTTAGGACATTTTTAAACAATGAGAGGTTAATGGAATTAATTAATGTCGAAAATACTTTTGACTTTATTCAATTGTATCAATTCATGTCCTATGAATCCTTAATTCTTTCTCTTTTTCATCAAGCTGATTTAAGTAAAGAAGAGTTGATCGATTTGATTGAAAAAAGTAATCGTAATCAATCAAGAAATATCCTATATAGTTTGAACGGAACCTCTTTCCATACACCAATCTCTAACCAAAATTTGGTTGAATGGATTAGCCAACAAATAATCAAAATACAATTTTAAAAGTTCCTGTCCTTTAAAGAGGCAATACCTGAATTTCTTCATCGGCTAATCGAATAAAAGCAGAGGGAGCTCCGAAAATCTTTACGGATTTCCGGCTCCCTCTGCTTAATTTTCTCTCAATACAATCTCTCCAAGCACTCCACATGACAGGGAGCAGTTCATTAAGGACAGCCCTTTTGTTTTATCTTTAATTATATTTTCTTTTAAAAACAAGGAATAAGCCTATCTTTAAAGCCGATCAGCAAATAATGGAATATTGATGCAGCCGTATTTGGCAATACAATAATTCATAAAAAGATCACCTATTTATAATTGTTCAATTTATGAGTGAAAAGTCTTTCTTTAAAAATCGTGAGTAGATCTGCTCAATTTTCTCTATAAATTTATAAATTTGATCGTAAACACCCAGTTCCTTTAACATTTCCATATCCTTTATTTTATAAACATATATCTTCCATTTTACTAATGAAAAAGGCATCTAAGAGTGGCTATAAAAACCCTTAAGACGCCTTTAATAGTTAAGCGTAAAATATTCAGCTAGGCCCTGACAATATCCCCAGAGTTCTTGTTAATCTCGTCAATAATGCCAATGATTTTCCTTACGTCATTCTGTTTTTCTTTAAATGAGTCTACAATGCTTTTCCTACACATTAAAATGTTATTCCTGCAGCACTTTTTTATCCATGACTCCGTTATTGACAATGTAATCGACAATTCATTTAAAAAAATGACTTTGGTTAAAGTTAAGTGGTTCATTGGATAAAAACTCGGAAAATGCCTCATTCTCTGCTTGCGGGTCAAGACCACCAATTGGTAATCACCACCTATTCAACCAATTGTTGATGTCGCTTGTGTAACCAATTCATAATAATCAATCCCTTGAGCATCAAGGATACTTTTAGCTCTACCCTCATACCCTTTAACTCGATCCGTTTTTTTGCCCGGATTTTCATTACCCTTCTTTTGAGCAATAAAACAAGACCTTTCAAATGAAAGATCTTTGTTCAATTCACTCCAGAAAATACATTCGTAACCATCGTGGTTAAAAGGTCGCCAATTTTATTGAATAGCAGTTGAGTCACTCCTGTGTCAATGACCACGAAAAACACGACAGTGACCACAACTAAAATTATAACCGCCTTGTTTTCTGACATGGATCACACCTCCCTCTATAAACTTTAATTTTCTTCAAAATTCTCGCGTTTTCTTTAAATTTCGCTAACACATAATAGCTTCTTCACCTCAAATGAGTGTAAATTTCTTGTATTTATTCAATATATTTACATGGTAAGGTGCATCCTATAATACAGATTTACAATATCTGTAATATCATGTATGACCGTGCAAGAAGTCTCCACACTTCTCATGGTCGCTCACCCTCCCATGTATCACTGGATTTTAAGATCCACACATTCCTTCGTCCTGCGTACCCATGAGGTGGAGGTTGGATATGCTCCTTTACAGGGTCTAATGCCCGAATGGTGAAAATATACTCCAACTCTGCACTATTGGTGTTTGTCAGAATAACAAGTCGTTTGAAAGCTTTTATGCAGCCTGTAATGCTTTTATTTGAGGTAATCCCTTTAATAGCTTTAATCCATCAAACTCACACTGTTTCTTACCAATGGCAAATAACACACGTAATAATTTACAACACAAGGCAATCAGAGACTGTTGTTTTTTTAACGGCCTGTCTGGCCGATTGGTATAGTAATGATGCAAGGCTTTAAATACAGGATTATGGGCAACCAATGGTCGAATGGCCAGGTATAATGCTTTTCGTAAACGTCTTCGACCCCTTTTGGTTATGCGTGTTTGCCCTTTATACTTTCCTGAACTGTGTTCTCTTAAAGAAAGCCCTGCCAGATTGACTAATTGTTGCGGATGATTGTACTTGGTTAAATCTCCTACTTCCGCAAAGAACAAAGCAATGGTAGTGTAACTAAGTCCCGGGATATTGGTCATTTGTTTCGCACCTGGTATGCTTTCAACAACACCTTCTAGTTCTTCATCTAGTTGTGCTAACTGTTTCTTGTAAAGCTCATATTGATCCAATAGGCAATCCAATTCTCTTTTTGCGAACTGGATTCCTGTCTCAATCCCAACGCTCTTTTTCGCTACTTCTACGAGTCGGGTTGCTCGTTTCAGCCCAACCCCACGCTGTACATACGGTTTCCATTTTTGCAGCACTTCTTCTGGTGACAACTTTTGAATATGAGAGGGAAATGGAAACATGCGCAAGGTATAAAAGGCTGCTTTACCTTTCCAATCTCCAAACACATCGAAAAACTCTGGGAAAAAGCGCTGAATGACGTTTTCAATCCGCCCTTCAATGATCATAAGCTGTTTGATGAGCTGATCTCGTAATTTGACGCCTTCCCTTAGTTCAGCGTATACGCCCTCTAATAGGTTCGGTACGGAGTATCGCCCATCTTTCATTAACTGTGCAATGACACGAGCATCTTTTGTATCGTTTTTTGTAGGCGAATTGTCATCAAGCTCTTTACTTTTTTTGACGTGCATGGGATTCACTAGCACTACATCATATCCTTTTGCCTTAAGAAAGTAAGCAAGATTTAGCCAATAATGACCTGTTGGCTCCATTCCAAAAATCACGTGGTCCTTATGATTTTCTTTTTGAATATGATTAACCCAATCTAATAAGGTTTGAAAGCCGTGTATACGATTTTCAAAGATCAATCTCTTGCCAAATTCTAAGCCTCGGTCATCTTGAAAACGGGCAACGTGCTTTTCTTTAGCTACATCAATACCTACAATGAGAGTTGATGGTGTAATTTGAGAGATTTTTTGATTTTGTGTATAATTCATTTTGAGTCCTCCTTGGTTTATTGAAATTCGGGGTCAACGCGCATTGACACCCTGTACTATACCAAGGGGACTTTTTTTTATCAAACCTCAAATTTCCTCATTACAGGAATGCTCCTTTCAAGGAATAAAAAAGAACACAGCCCTTTGGCTATGCTCTCATCTTATTTTACATATTCATTTATTCCGTTAATCCTTCATATTGCGGTAACGGGTAAGTGGAAAAATCCAATCGTTTATAGCGAGGAATTGAACGAGTATACCATCCTAATTCCTTAGCGAACTCTCTTCCTGGAACATAAACGGTTCCATTTTTTGTTTCCACATTGACGGACAATGTTTTGGTTTCTCCATTTACTTGAATTTCATTGCTTCCCGGTGTGAGTTGAATCGTGGTTCCGTTATATTGAACAGTTTTGCCATCATTGGACACCGTGAGAGTTGGTACTTGGGCAAACAACCCCTTGACATCGACCATCACCACACCGGATTTTGTATAGGTTGGTTGAACTTGACCAACCGTCACTTTGTCGTGACCGTACACGCCAAATTGAGTATATGGAATATGCAAGTCGATCCAATACTGATTAGGTTCTGTCGGTTGAGAAGGCATAGTTAGCAAAACTGGATGTCCTTCAGGATAAGGTGAATTATAAATTTCTGAATCCTTATAAGCCTTACCGTTAAATGAAATAATTTCATAGTCTGGATAATGAGCGCTTATCAACGTTTCTTGAGATAGTAAAGACTGTGTTTCATTTTTTAAATAGGTTTCAGGATCTGGAAGATTTTTATAGGCATCTTTTGATTGATGTAGTTCGTTGTAAAAATCTTTTAACAAATCAACGTCTGCTACAATGCCTCCACCTGGCACCATACCATCAATTCTCCGAACCAACGTCCAGTCTCCATATTTTTCATGAAGTTGAGCCAATGACATATTGACATAATCAGGCACTTTATCCGAAGGATTCGACGGTGTAGATGGACCTGTCGGATTACTTGGGTTCGTTTCATTCCTTTCTATGACTTGCAGTGCCCGGCTCACTAAGACACTGGATGAAGCACGATCGGCTTTCTCGCTTGGTGCAAATGTACCGTTTGTTTTTCCTTGAATCACGCCATAAAAGACCATTCGTTTGACTGATTCTAAAGCATATGCCGGAACATTGTCTTTAAATTTCAGATTTCCTTCTTCTTTGAAATTCCCTTTGAGATTCATGGCCCGATCTAACATAACGGCCATATCAGCGCGTGTTACGGGACGATCAGGATAAAATTTACCACCTGTCCCCTTAACAATTCCTGCACTCGCAGCACGGCTAATTTCATCATAAAGTGCCTTCGATTCTGGAACATCTTTGAAACGACTCGTTCCCTTTGGTAACTTCAACGCTCTAGCAACCATGCCAGCAAATTGTCCTCTTGTTACCTTTTCATCTGGATGAAATTTGCCATCAGAATAGCCAGTGATAACACCGCGTTCTACTAAATTCTCAATATCCGAATAAGCGTATGAACTTTTCGGAACATCTCGAAAGTCTGTATTAGCTGCACTCGCCCCAACAGCAGGGATAGCACCCGTTAAAAAAGTCGCAAATGCCAAAGCTCCTACAAAACTCTTTTTCTTCAATTCAAACGCCTCCTTAAAAAGATACCATTAATTTCATTATACACAACTATCTACCTATATTGGTTATATGTTCCACTGAATCCTCTTTCAATCGGGCCGTAGCTACTAACTGTTTCAATTCATCGATAGATAAATTTTCAATAGGCTCGCCTTTATGGGTGTAAAAATGCAACCTTTTCAATTCTTCTATAAGAACTGATTTTGTTTTGTTATGCAAACCACCCAACGAAAACCCCCCTTTCTTTCATTTGAACAATGCTTTATATTTACAGTTAAGGAGAAACCCACGATAATAACTTGGAATCTCCTCATAATTCCGAGCAAACAAAATTCGTTGAGGAAGTTGGAAGAAATCTTCCAACTTGTTGAGTTTTTCTCGGCTGCAGAAGCTCAAGCCGGCTTCTATCCGTTGATATTGCCGGATCGTGGTTCCGATTGCTTGAGCCACATCTTCTTGAGTAAAATCCATCTTTTCACGCATTTTTTTCAAATATGTCATGTACCACCACTCATTTTCAATGTTATAACGACATTTTATGTCGTTTTCTAAGTTCAATATATGCGACGTTTTATGTCGTGTCAACATTTTTTTGGAGGATTTTTCTATGGCGTCATTAGGCGAAAGAATTAAAGAATTAAGAGTTTCGAAAGATCTCACTCAAAGTGACATTGCAGAATTACTCAATATCACCACTAGGCAAGAACAGCGTTATGAAAGTGACAAAAGCGATATGCCCATTTCAAAAGCTGTGACTCTTGCCGACTTTTTCGATGTTTCACTCGACTATCTAGTAGGACGTTCGGATGATCCAACACGAAAATAGCAACGAAGGGAACAAGCCCTCCGTTGCTACTTCCTTTGAAATATGCATAATTGAATCGGAAACTGTTTGAGAATCATTGCGGCAATTTACTGCATTTTTTGAAACATCATCAATCATTTCATTTTTATCATCCCCTTTTTGATTAGCATAAAAAAAGAACATAGCCCTTTAAGCTATGCTCCTTTTTATCTCACACTATCATAATAGCAGATTTTTTTCTGTTTTCCGTACCAAAAAAGTATCAAAAAAATTGCAAAAAACTATCAAAAAAATCGCACGAAAGTTGCACAAAAGTCGCACGAAAATCTCATAAAACTCTCATATTTTTATTAATTGATACTCTTTTCTAATAATAAAGTTTAAAGTCTCTTCACCATTTTTGTTATTAGCATAGAATTTGGCAATAAGTTAATTAGAATGGGATACACTCAAACCTCCTCCTTCTTCAACTTACTGACCAGCCAGTTGATGAAAAAAAGCGGTCAAGCGCTTTCCTTGGCGATTCTTTTCCATCAACTATCCTTTATTATCGTGCTGAAGAAGTTTAGTTGATCGAATCGAAATAAAAAAGCGACGCCGCAGTAAGCGTCGATGACCGCTTCATCGCCTTTTAATTCGGCATATTCCAAAGCCTTGTCATACAATACTTTCGTTTGTTCAGCGTTCACTTGGTAAGAGGATTTGTCCGAAATGTCAAATTGAACTTTGCCGAGTCGTAAATGGCACCCCGTCCTCATTTTTTCCGGGAATGACATTCATCCGCTTACTGTTGACGTTTTGAATGATACCCATACATTTCATCCGAGAAAAGGATTTTATCGACAGGATTAACGAGCATAGATACAGTTCAAGTACATACTCAAGGAGAACAGTCTATTATCGGATAACAATATACGGTCTCATCATATCATAATCCTCGTGCTCCAAGATATGACAGTGCCATACATACAACCCTGTATAAGGACCAAACTTCATGATTATTCGAGTGACCTGGTTAGGATTAGCTCTTACTGTATCTTTCCATCCTCGTTCTTGTGGTTCGGGAGGCAACGCAGGACCAGTATAATGGATCATTCTCTCCTTTTTAAACTTTTCTACATTGAACTCCCTCCGGTCTAATATTTGAAAATTAATTAAGTGAAGATGAATAGGATGTGTATCCTCCGTTAAGTTAATAAGATACCATATTTCGGTTGATCCCAATTTAGGATTCTCTGTTATAGGGGCATCCCAGTGTTTATTATCCAATAGCATGATTTTACGACCGTACTTATCCGTATTCTCATTTAATGTTAGGGATCGTTTCTTTGAAGCGGACTGTTCTTTTATTTTTGGAAGAGGCATCATATAAGCCGGAATAACACTCGTATCAACACTTGACAGTGGAAGAGTCACTCTAAACTGCATCACATTACCTGTATTTTCATTTGGTGGATCTCCGGTTGGAAATGGCGCGGGGGCATCATTTGTCATGATAATATTCTTGCCCTCAAGATTGGTAAAATCAATGATCACATCTGCTCGTTCTGCAGGTGCCAACATGATTTCTTTGACGCCTATCGGGTGTTGCATGAATCCTCCATCCGTTCCGATTTGATAAAAAATTTGTCCCGAATCAAGCTTTAGCCTATAGAAACGGGTGTTAGATGCATTTAACAGCCTGAATCGATATTTACGGGGTTCCACTTTTAGATACGGCCATACTTTTCCATTCACCAAGATGGTATCTCCAAAAAATTCAGGAACGATCGACGTTTCTAATGCAGGAACTGGTTTTTCTGGCTGCTTCGGGTAATAAAGAGAACCATCTTTATGAAAAGTCTTGTCTTGTATCATAAGAGGGACCTCATATTTCCCACTTGGTAAATTCAATAAACGTTCCCGATGATCTCTGATAAGATAGAATCCTGCCAATCCAGCATACACATTGAGTCTCGTGATACCAAGCGCATGGTCATGATACCAGAGGGTGCAAGCTCGATCGTCATTATCATATTGATATATTTGCTTTCTAAAATAGGGACCGACTTGTTTGAATCCCTTTGTAAACCAAGCCTCCGGGTAGCCATCGCTTTCCCATTCAACACTAGCGCCATGTACGTGCACCACCGTTCGTACTTCCGGTACATCCACATGGGCACCATGCACCGTATGGTCTACTGGCAAAAGATGCTTATCTGGAAGATTGTTCATCCATTTAATAAACACTTTTTCTCCGCTCTCTACTTCAATTGTAGGTCCTGGATAATTTCCTTCATAGCCCCATATAGTTGTATCGTTTAATTCGCTATGGAGCGACTGTTTAAATTCCGTCATATTCACTTCATAATAAGTATGAAACTGATCTTTCCATCGAGGTTTTAAAATAGGGGGAACGGGGAGCTCATCTACAAATTTAGAGAGAATCATATTTCCACTCCTTTATAACCTGCTGATTATAAGCATCTTCTTTCTAAAGGTTATAAATATTTCAAGCCCTGTATGACAAATTCAAATGGTTATTGCGGTTGACAAATAATGCGATTGCACGAGAAAATCAAAGAAAACAAAAGAGAAGTTCGTCGCTGTACACATAGTACGTACTATTCTGAATCATTGGAATAGGCGCTTGTTCAACTAAGGGTACTACTACAATAAGTGATGCCGCCTTTTTTATTGTGCAAATGGGGGTTTCGTTGAAGAAGACATACAAAAAAATCAACATTAAAATTTAAAAGTGCCTTTCTTTTATATCCCACCTAGTGCCGAACAAATCACTTTCCTATTTCATATGGGCAGCATCCCCTTCAAACAACACATGATGAACTTGCCATTGAGGAATTAAAACAGTTACTGGAAGCCTTTATGGTTTTTCAAAGAATTGGCTCCTGAAATCCTACATCGATGATATTGAGCGAATTGAAAAAAAGCAGATGGAACACCGAAAATCTTTTTCAGATTTCCGGCTTCCTCTGCTTATTTCTCCTTCAACACCATCTGCGCCACTGCCTCCACATGCCCTGTCTGCGGGAACATGTCGACGGGTTGGACTTTGGTGGTTTTGTATCCGCCGTCTTCGAGGATGCGGAGGTCGCGGGCGAGTGTGGCGGGGTTGCAGGAGACGTAGACGACTTTTTTTGGTTTCATTTGCAGGATGGTGTCCAATAGAGCCGGGTCGCATCCTTTTCTGGGGGGATCGACGACAAGAACGTCGGCTTTGACTCCTCTTTGGTACCATTCCGGGATGACTTCTTCCGCTTTCCCCGCCGCAAATTCGGCATTGGTGATGCCGTTGAGTTCGGCATTTTTCTTCGCATCCTCAATCGCTTCGGGGACGATTTCGACGCCGTACACTTTTTTCGCTTTTTTGGCTAAAAACAACGAAATGGTGCCGATGCCGCAATAAGCGTCGATGACCGTTTCATCGCCTTTTAATTCGGCATATTCCAAAGCCTTGTCATACAATACTTTCGTTTGTTCAGGGTTCACTTGGTAAAAGGACTTGGCCGAAATGGCAAATTGAACATCGCCGATCGAGTCATAAATGACATCCCGTCCCCATAAAACGATCGTTTCCTCGCCGAGAATGACATTCGTTCGCTTGCTGTTGACGTTTTGAATAATCGAACGGATCCCGGGCACACGTGCTTTGATTTCTTGTACGATCTTCTTTTTATGCGGCAAGTCTTTTGTCCGTGTAATCAAGACGACCATGATCTCACCGCTCGTCCGGCCATAGCGGACCATAATATGACGGAGTATGCCTTTATGCTGTTTCTCATCGTAAGGACGAATGCGATAGCGGGCGCAAATGTCTTTTACGACTTGAATCGTTTCGTCGGTTTGCTTTTGCTGAATGATGCAAGCGTCCATTTCCATGATCTCGTGGCTGCGTTTTTTGTAAAAACCGGCAATGATCTTGCCGTTTCTTTGACCGACCGGCACTTGCGCCTTGTTGCGGTAATGCCACGGTGTTTCCATTCCTAATGCCGGAAGGACTTCCGCATCCGTTATTTTTCCGATTCGCACAAGGCAATCTTGCACATGCTTTTCTTTTATTTTTAATTGTCCCTCATAGCTTACATGCTGAAGCTGGCAGCCGCCGCATTCATGGTAAAGCGGGCACGGAGGATTCATGCGTTCCGGGCTTTCTTCATAAATGTCGAGGATTTTGCCAAAACCGTAGCTTTTATTGATTTTGGTTACTTGAATCGTTCCCTTTTCTCCTTGCAGAGCTCCGGGAACAAACAACGGATAGCTGTCTACCTTGGCCACTCCTTGCCCTTCATGCGTGACATCATCGAAGATAACCTCGATCTTTTCATTTAATTGAACCGGTGCCTGTACTTTCGCCAAACCTATCACCTTCTTTGGTATCTCCTATAAAATCAGTATCTCAATTTCCCATTCGCAATATCCGATTAGATTTGTGCACATAACAAAAGGGCGGACTTTGCTTCCTAAGCCTGCCCCAATATCTAAAAATGGATTCGCATTTTAAATGAGATTTTTTTCGCCAACCTCAATCCACTCGATCTTGCGGACGAACTTTTTCAATAGGTACAAATACGTCCAAGTGGCGATAAAGATTTTCAAATTCTGCCGGTGCTTCTCCGCCCAGTTCTCCATCTAAGTTAATTAATACTTTTTCAGAGGAACGAACTTTTACTCGGTTGGCCGTTGTATAAATGACGTGATCGTCGGATAAATGTTCTCCCCGCAGCGCCAGCGTGGCAATTCGCAAAAATTCGGCTAGATTCGTTTTCTTTAAAATTAAAAGAGTAAAGAGACCGTCATTGATGGACGCATCGGGAGCCAGTTTTTCGAAGCCGCCGACTGAGTTGGTCAGGGCAATTAAAAACAGCATGGCTTCGCCTTCAAACAATTTTCCATCATATTCAATCGTCAATTCCGTCGCCTTTATCGACGGAAGCATTTCAATTCCTTTGATATAATAAGCAAGCTGGCCCATCATCGTCTTTAGTTTGCTGGGCACTTCATATGTCAGTTCTGTCAGCCGGCCCCCGCCGGCAATATTAATAAAATAGCGGTCATTCATCCGTCCGATATCAACCGGAAGCGTATCGCCTTTCACAATGATATCGACGGCTTTTTCAATATCACGCGGTATTTGAAGAGCTCTGGCAAAGTCATTGGTCGTTCCCATAGGAATAACTCCAAGTTTTGGCCGATATTCCTGCTCTGCTAATCCGTTTACGACTTCATTGAGTGTCCCGTCTCCTCCTGCGGCCACCACAATGTCATAACGTCGTTCCACCGCGATTTTGGCAGCCCTGATCGCATCGCCTTCACCGGTGGTCGCATGAGCGGATGTTTCATAACCGGCATTTTCCAACTTCTGCAAGACTTGCGGCAAATGTTTTTTAAACAATTCGCGTCCTGATGTCGGATTATAAATAATTCTCGCTCTTTTCATAACTCCCCATCCTAATCTGTTAAAGTCGTATGTGTTTGCATTTACCCTCTAACATCATAGCCTATCAGGACGAAGGAATCAATTTTGTAACCCCCTTCATTTACACCCCCATCCCTTTCAACTGGCAGCTCTAAGTGCAAATGCTTATCCACTTTCTTCAAACATCGAAGGATTCTTTGGAAACGTTTCTCTTCTCTGGACGACGCAAAAAATTCTTCTCACAAAAAAAGATTTTCCTTAACATACGCCTGCGCTCGCTCATCCTACCATCTCTATCTGCGTAAACTGCCTGTATATCTTTTGATTCAAACCATTTGTTTGAAATGCTGAAAGCAGCATATCCAATACGGGGCACTGCGGATAAAAATAAAAGGATAAACGAGTTGAAGCACGAAAAATACAATATCAAAAAAGGCGTTCGTCTATCGTTCAAGAAAAACAGTACATCAGAGCGACAAATAAATCTCTTCCTATTTTCTGTTGGATCAAACAACGATGGATTTGCAATGGATGAAAGGGTTGCATTGGGGACAAAAAAAGGGATGATTCCAAAACAAGATGCCTACGAGTTAGCCCGGCTATCTTACCGTTCACTCTCTTCATATTCCTTCATTGATTGGAGGAAGAATAATAGAACAATAATGTTCAACATGGCACGGATTTCTTTTTATTTACAAAAATGTTACACATTCTGTGGCAATCAATGGTATTATGGTGAAGGGTTCTACTTTCTTTGCTCGGGGGAAACCTTTCCGTTGAAAGGAGTTTCATATATGAAGAAACGAACCAAGCGGATCGTTTTGCCTATTTACTTGCTGTTGTTTTCGCTTCTCTTATTTGGACATACGCAAAGCGATCGAGCCAGCAACGAAAGTCCGGAAACTACTATGCTTTCTTTAATAGAAAAAAAAGATCAAAATTCCGTTTACGTCGATTTTAATAAAGACTTACATATGCATTTCGACCACGTCTTTCTTTTCCCGCCCTATACGGTTGAAAAGGAACAGAAAAAAGTGCTCGGCCAGGAATGGAAAAAGATCCAAAATATTGGTATAGCAAACCGGGACGATATTAATTTATTAATATTTGTCCAAAACGGAAAGATTTCCAATACCATTCTCTTGCCGCGCGAATACAAAATAAAAATGCCCCGTCCCATGAATAAAGACTACGAAATACCGTCGGCCGTCGTGATCGAAAAAAATGCTGACAAGTGACGGGTGATTCAAAAGCCAAAGAAATCCCTTTCATGTATCGGCATGGTCAAGAAAACAGAACCCTTAGCTCTCTTACCGGCCCTTTTTTTCTGCTTTAAAACAATCGTTCAGCCAACCTTGTTTTCAGGCTGTCGAAAACTTCATACCAATATTCTTCAGTTTCCAAATAGCTGTTTTTTAATTGTTGGTGCATTTCTTCATGCTTTTTCTCAAAGTCCGGATGATCCATTGGCGGAAGCGCCGAACGTTTTTCGATCACAAGCTGCTGAATTTCTGAAGCTCTAGGTCCCCAAACAGCTTCCTCTTCTCCATCTTGGTTCAAAAAAATGAAAATGGGGATCGACCTTGTTGTGCCGTTTGTTAAATATTGATCCATCAGTTCAAGATTTTCATCCCGATACAAAAACCGTACGTCCATCTCTGCGGCTTCCGCCAACTTTAACAAGATCGGAACATTCAGCATCGAATCACCGCACCAGTCTTCCGTCAACACAATCACGCGCAGTTTTTTTTCTTTTAAACCATTAATAAAATCCTCTTCCCCTTCCGGAATGGTAAATTGGTTGTATATGAAAAGCAGGTTTTCTTTGTTGACGTCCATCTGTTTGACATATTGCTCTGCTGTAATGCCTTTTTCAAACCATTTCTCTAAATTCATCGACACTCCTCCGTTTCTTCTTTAACCGGAAACATGAATGATGCATATTGACTTTCCCTTTATTTTAGCACAACTTCAAGCTATACTCATAAGTTTCTCTTATAAAGCAGATGAAATAATCTGAATATTTTATCAAAATGATTAATAAATATACAATCATATCCGTAAAACAAGTCATAAGGTGAAATAAGCGTTGGCCGTGCAATCAAGCAAAAAATACGTCTTAAACAGAAAAGATTGGAGTATTAGCTGATTAAATGAACCGAAATTTTATTTTTGTCATGCGCCTGATTTTTCTCATCCAAGAAAAAAACAGTTGATTTATGCTTCATACAATTCTATAATTATAAAAAATTACTTATAATTATGAGATTTTATAAATAAAAATACAATCCAGGAGGTTTCTGATGAAAGCTGCCGTTGTCGGTGCTTCCGGCTATGGAGGAGCCGAGTTGATACGCTTATTAATCCATCATCCCCATTTGAAATTGAATAAAATGTATTCTTCAAGCAAAGACCACGTTCCGATTTCTGCAGAATATCCGCATTTATCTGATATATGTGATCTAGAGCTTACGAAATTAGATCCTGACCAGATCGCAGAAGAAGCAGACGTTGTCTTTTTAGCTGTTCCTTCGGGAGCATCAGCAAAACTGGTCCCCGAACTATTGAAGAATGATGTAAAAGTAGTCGATTTATCGGGCGATTTGCGCTTGAAAAATCCTGAAGATTATAAAAATTGGTATAAGAAAACACCGGCGGATTCTTTCTATTTGGAACAAGCGGTGTACGGATTGACCGAATGGAACCGAGAAGCCATCAAAAAGGCGAAACTTTTATCCAATCCGGGCTGCTATCCGACCGCCACACTGCTGGGGCTCGCTCCCGTCGTCAAAGAACATTGGATTGATGTTCGGCAAATTATTGTTGACGCGAAATCCGGCGTCTCCGGCGCGGGCAGAGGGCTTTCCTTGAACGTTCATTTCGCGGAAATGAATGAAAACTTTCGTATTTATAAAGTCAATGCTCATCAACACATACCTGAAATCGAACAGCAGCTCGAACTTTGGAACAAGGCTAGTGGACCTATCACCTTTTCAACCCATTTGCTGCCGATTACAAGAGGCATTATGGCCACGATATACGCTCCATTAGCCAAAGAAGCGACATCCGAACAAGTATATGAATTGTACAAAGAAACATACAAGAACGAAAGGTTTGTCCGCGTTCGTCCTCTTGGTACGTTCCCAAGTGTGAAAGAAACAGCTGGTTCCAACTTTTGTGACATCGGGGTCGCCGTGGATGAACGAACGAACCGACTCACCATCGTCTCGGTTATTGACAATTTAATGAAAGGAGCCGCGGGTCAAGCGGTTCAAAATGCAAATTTGATGTTTGGATTTGACGAAACAAGCGGATTGAAAGGCTTTCCTTTATACCCGTGAAAATGAACAGGAGGAGTTTTACATGCAAGCATTGAAAAAACCGTACGATATCCATCAGCTGGAAAACGGATCTATCATCTCCCCGAAAGGGTTCGCCGCTGATGGAGTACATGCCGGGCTGCGTTATGCCAAAAAAGACCTCGGTATTATCTTTAGCGAAGTGCCTGCCCAATCTGCAGCTGTCTACACAACGAACGTGTTTCAAGCTGCTCCGTTAAAGGTTACTCAGGAAAGCCTTGCCCAGGAACATAAACTGCAAGCCGTTCTCGTCAACAGCGCCTGCGCTAACGCATGCACCGGAAACAGAGGGCTGCTGGATGCCTATCAAACGCGCGAATGGGTAGCCAAAAAATTCGGCATTCCCGATCACTATGTAGCCGTAGCGTCCACCGGCGTCATTGGGGAATATTTAGAAATGGAAAAAATGAAAAAAGGAATTCAGATGTTGAAACCGGCTGCCTCTAAAGAGCATTCGAATTCGTTTGAAACCTCTATTTTGACGACGGATCTTGTCACAAAAAGCTGCGGGGTCGAAACGACCATTGACGGAAAAAAAGTCACGATCGGAGGCGCGGCGAAAGGATCGGGCATGATCAAGCCGAACATGGCCACCATGCTCGCTTTTGTTACGACCGATGCCGCGGTTGAAGACGGATATGTGAAGCAGGCGCTGAAAGAAATTACGGATGATACTTTTAACCAAATTACCGTAGACGGCGATACCTCCACCAATGATATGGTCCTCGTCTTGGCCAACGGACTGGCAGGAAATAACCCGCTTTCCCCAAAACATCCGGAATGGCAGAAGTTTTTAGCCGCATTCAAAATGGTCTGCGAAGATTTGGCGAAAAAAATTGCCCGCGATGGCGAAGGAGCAACAAAACTGGTGGAAGTCAACGTCGAAGGAGCAGCCAATGACGAAGAAGCCAGAAAGATCGCCAAAACGGTAGTCGGGTCCAGTTTGGTGAAAACCGCCGTCTATGGCAACGATGCGAACTGGGGAAGAGTGGTTTGCGCTGTCGGCTATAGTGAAGCCACCGTTCTTCCGGATCAGATAGACATTGCAATCGGTCCTTATTGGATACTGAAAAATAGCGAAGTTCAAGCCTACAGCGAAGAAGCCGTCACGGAGTATTTAAAAAATGAAACGGTTGTGATCCAGATCCGTCTGAATGTCGGAAACGGGACAGGAACAGCCTGGGGCTGCGATTTAACTTATGATTACGTGAAGATTAATGCCAGTTATCGAACATAACGAAAGGTATGACAAAGGGGGATCCCAATGAAAACGGCAGTAGTGAAATGCGGCGGAAGTGTGGTGGACCATTTATCAGAAGATTTTTTTCAAAGCATGAAAGAAATGGAAAAAGACGGCTACCGCCTTGTATTCGTGCACGGCGGCGGTCCGGAAATCAGCGCCATGCTCGACCTGTTCAAGATCAAATCTGAATTTAAAAACGGTTTAAGAATAACCGACGAAAAAGTGCTGGAAACAGCCGAGCTGGTGCTTTCAGGCAAGACCAATCGAAAATTGGTCCACCTGCTGCAGCAGCACGGTTTCCAAGCGATCGGTTTAAATTCAAGCGACGCTTTCTTGCTTGAAGCGGATTATATCAATCGTGAAGAATACGGACTAGTTGGAGATGTAACAAACGTCAAGGCCGATTTTCTGTCCAGCCTCACCGAACAAGGACTTTTGCCTGTTTTAACGCCGATTGCTTCCGGTCCGGATGGCCGGATTTTAAATGTCAATGCCGATCATGCGGCTTGTGCGGTGGCTGCGGCTCTCAACGCGGACCATTTTTTAATGGTGACGGACGTCGATGGGGTCTACCAAAACGGCCGATTGATCGACCGTTTGACAGAAGAAAAAGCCCATCAACTTATGGAAAGCGGAGTCATTACAGGAGGAATGATTCCAAAAGTCCAATCGGCATTAAAAGCGGCTTCCCAAAATACGGGCCATGTGCATATTGTATCAGGGAAAAAGCGTTTTTATAAAAGCGGCCATTGGCATGGAACACAATTTGCAAAAGAGAAGGTGACAATATGAGTTACTTATTTCCCACATACGCTCGCTGGGAAGTGCAGCCCGTAAAAGCGAAAGGATCGCGGCTGACAGATCAAAACGGCGATGAGTATCTCGATTTTACAGCCGGTATCGGAGTGACCAATCTCGGACATGTACCATCCACTGTTAAAGAAGAGGTAATCGACCAGCTCAACCTGTTTTGGCACACTTCCAATCTGTTTCAAAGCAAACTTCAAGAAGAAACCGCCAAGCTTTTAGCGGAAGCATCCGGTCTTGATCTTGTATTCTTTTGCAACAGCGGAGCGGAAGCAAACGAAGCGGCGATCAAATTAGCCAGAAAGGCAACCGGCCGCTCGAAAATCATCACGTTCTTACATTCGTTTCACGGACGGACTTTTGCCGGAATGGCCGCAACCGGACAGGAAAAAGTCAAAATCGGCTTTGGCCCGATGCTGGAAACATTTGAATACGTTCCTTTCAACGATATCGAAGCTTTAAAAGCAGCGCTTGATGAAAACACGGCGGCGGTGATGACCGAAATTATCCAAGGAGAAGGAGGCATAAATCCGGCCACGCCGGAATTTTTACAGTCATTGGAAACGTTATGCCATGAAAACGGTTCTCTCCTCATCATCGATGAAATCCAAACCGGCATCGGCCGGACAGGCAAACCGTTTGCCTTCCAACATTATGGCCTGCATCCCGACATTGTCTCGGTCGCAAAAGGAATCGCCAGCGGACTGCCTTTAGGTGCCATCATCGGCAAAAAAGAACTAGGCCAAGCCTTTTCTCCGGGCTCTCACGGTTCCACTTTTGGGGGCAATCCGGTTTCTGTCCGAGCCGCAAAAGCCACATTGGAAATCATTTTCCAAAACGATTTTCTGAATGAAGTAGAGAGAAAAGGAGCTTATTTCCAAAACTTGTTGAAAACGAAATTATCCGATGCAAAAGTAGTTAAATCTATTAGAGGAAAAGGGTTAATGATCGGTATAGAGCTTACAGATAATGCAGAACCTTTCCTCGTTCAAGCAAGAAAAGAAAAACTGCTGATTTTAACAGCCGGATCTCATGTCCTCCGCCTCCTTCCTCCATTAACGGTCTCAGATTCAGAAATCGAAAAAGCCGTCAACATCTTGTCAAAAGTTCTGGGATCGTAAATGAATATTCCACATCATTCTCCCCTTGTCTCTTTGAAAATGACAGGGGGATTTCTTTTTTTGCACTTCTTCACTCAGGTTCTCTTCTTTCTTTATCACTATCGATAAAGAGCTCTGCCCTCTTGACAATTCTTTGCGCAAAGTTTATCATCACAATATATAGATCGACAACTCCATACAATTTCAATATATTGTTTCGCTGCAAGCGATGGTGTCGTTGGACTTAAAAGGGAATCCGGTGAAATTCCGGAGCTGTCCCCGCAACTGTAAGTGAGACGAACGGGAATACCACTGTATCAGTTTGCTGTTCGGTGCTGATATGGGAAGGTCCCTAGTAGGATGACCACAAGCCAGGAGACCTGCCATCCTTGTCAAGTTTCAATTCTCCGGGGATTTGGGAAGATGAAACGATAGTGAAAAAAGGTTGCCTCTGCCTTTTTTGTCTATCGTTTGATCCGCTCATATTTCCGGGCGGATTTTTTTGTTCTTTCAAACGATAAGGAGGACCAAACCATGATCTCAACCAATTCAAAAGAACAAGTTTTTCAGCTTTTATTTGAAAAACTATCTCACCAATATCCACAGCTTGATTTTTCGATATTATCCTTAAAAGCCAAACAGATGGCGGAGCAAAAACCTTGGCTTTCGACCAAAGCGTTAACCGAGGAATTGATTTTGGAATGTCTCGGTTTTATTTCTGTAGAAGAACCTGAATGGACGTTTGTAGCCGCCAAGCTGTTCGCCGGTCTATTGTATACAGAAGCGGCTGCCAACAGAGGCTATGATCCGGGCGAGACAGGCTACGGGCCTTTTTATCCGTTGATTCAACATTTGACGGAGATTGGAATTTACGACTCTGTTCTGCTTGAAACCTACAGCAAACAGGAAATAGAAGAGTTGGAATCTATTATTGATCCGAAAAAAGACGAGCTATTTACATACATCGGGCTGCGTACATTAAATGACCGGTATTTAGCAAAAGATTATGAAAAACGAACGATGGAATTGCCGCAAGAACGTTGGATGATCATCGCCATGACGTTGATGCAAAAGGAACCGAAAGAAAAACGTCTAACGCTTGTGAAAGAAGCCTACTGGGCATTAAGCAATCTCTATATGACCGTAGCCACTCCGACTTTGGCCAACGCCGGCAAAAAATACGGTCAATTATCCAGCTGCTTTATCGATACAGTAGACGACAGCCTGCAAGGAATTTACGACAGCAACACCGATGCGGCCAATCTATCGAAACATGGCGGCGGAATCGGTCTGTATCTTGGAAAAATCCGCAGCCGCGGCAGCGCCATTCGCGGCCATCAAGGCGCTTCATCAGGAGTTATTCCATGGATGAAACAATTGAACAATACCGCTGTCAGCGTCGATCAGCTCGGACAACGCAAAGGAGCGATTGCCGTCTATCTGGACGTTTGGCATAAAGATATTTTTGCATTTCTAGACGCGAAGCTGAATAACGGCGACGAACGGTTCCGTACCCATGATATCTTCACGGGCGTGTGCATACCCGATCTCTTTATGGAAGCCGTCGAAAACCGGGATGATTGGTATTTGTTTGATCCTCATGAGGTCAGAACCGTCATGGGCTTCTCATTGGAAGATTATTATGACGAAGAAAAAGGCCGGGGAAGCTTCCGTGAAAAATATCAAGAATGTGTCAACCATCCACAGCTTTCCAAAGAAAAAGTGCCTGCGATTGAAATTATGAAATCCATTATGAGAAGCCAGCTCGAAACGGGAACGCCGTTTATGTTCTACCGTGATGAGGCCAATCGCATGAATCCGAACAAGCATAAAGGAATGATCTACGCCACAAATTTGTGCACCGAGATTGCCCAAAATATGAGCCCGACCGTCATGACCCAACAATATATCCAAGACGGCCGCATTCACGTGGAGAAAGTTCCGGGAGATTTTGTCGTTTGTAATTTGTCGTCCATCCATTTAGCAAGGGCCGTTCAAGATGGATGCTTGGAACGTCTCATCCGGATTCAAGTCCGAATGCTCGACAATGTGATCGACATTAACCATCTTCCTGTTTTGCAGGCTCAAATCACGAATCAAAAATATCGAGCCGTCGGATTAGGCACGTTCGGCTGGCATCATTTGCTCGCTTTGAAACATATCCGCTGGGAAAGTTATGAAGCCGTTCAATATGCGGATGAATTATATGAAACTATCGCTTACTATGCCATTCAAGCCAGCATGGAATTAGCGAAAGAAAAAGGTTCCTATCCTTACTTTGAAGGCTCCGATTGGGAAAGCGGACGCTATTTTGAAGTACGCGGCTATCTGAAAGATGAAAAATGGAAACAGCTGGCCCGCAGCATTCAAGAATACGGAATTCGAAACGGCTATTTAATGGCGATCGCTCCGAATTCATCCACCTCCTTGATAGCCGGAAGCACACCGAGCATTGATCCGGTTTTCCAAAAATTTTATGCCGAAGAAAAGAAAGATTACAAGATACCGGTGACAGCGCCCGACTTGAACGCCGACACGACATGGTATTATAAATCAGCCTATCTTCTCGACCAACATTGGAGCATCCGTCAAAACGCCGTTCGTCAGCGCCATATTGATCAATCGATTTCCTTTAACATGTACGTACAAAACACGATCAAAGCGAAACAGCTGCTGGATCTTCATTTGCAAGCATGGAAATCCGGACTGAAATCTACGTATTATTTGCGGTCCACTTCGTCGGAAATCATGGAAGAATGCGAATCGTGCTCAAGCTGACATTGGATATTCAAGGAGGATATGAAAATGGAACGATTAAAAAAGAGAGAACTAATCAATCGCGAAGCTCCCAACCGTTCGACGAAAATTGTCAACGGTGAAAGCTCCAATATTTTAAACTGGGATGATGTCCGCTTTTCTTGGGCTTATCCGAAGTATAAAAGAATGCTGGCTAATTTTTGGACGCCATTTGAAATCAATATGTCCCAAGACATTAAACAATTTCCTGAGCTGCCTCCTGCTGAACAGGACAGCTTTTTGAAAATCATCGGCCTTCTTGCTTTGCTTGACAGCATCCAAACCGACTATGCCGGAAAAGTGGCCGATTACTTGACCGATTCCAGCTTAAACGCGCTGATGATTATATTGGCTCAGCAGGAAGTGATTCATAATCATTCTTATTCTTATATATTATCCAGCCTCGTTCCGAAACAAAAACAAGATGAAGTTTTTGAGTTTTGGCGGACCGAGCCTACTTTGCAACGAAGAAATGAGTTTGTCACCGATGGGTATAAACATTTCGTGGAACAGCCGACTGTGGAGCACTTATTGAAATCCTGCGTGTTTGACGTCATTTTGGAAGGACTGTTCTTTTATTCAGGGTTCGCTTTCTTTTACCATCTTGCTCGCCATCAAAAAATGGTCGCGACAAGCACGATGATTAATTACATTAACCGGGACGAACAAATTCATGTCGATTTGTTTGTGAAAATCTTTAAAGAAGTATTAAAAGAATACCCGGAATATGATAATGAAGAAATGGAACACTTTGTGAAAGAAACTTTTAAACAAGCGGCAGAACTCGAGATTGATTGGGCAAGAGAAGTGATTGGCAATAAAATAAATGGCATTTTCATTGAGGATGTAGAAGCCTATGTCAAGTTTTATTCCAACTTCCGCGTCAAACAGCTTGGATACCCAGATTCAAAACCGTTTCCTGGCTATCAAACCAACCCGCTTCCGTGGATTAAAGCGTATGAAGAAGTAGACTTAGGAAAATCGGATTTCTTTGAACAAAAGTCGCGTCAATATACAAAAGTCAATGTAATTGACAACGGATTCGATGAATTATAAACCCCTCAAGCTTAATCGAGTAGGAGGGGGTGATTAACCCCCGTCCTCTCACACCACCGTACGTACGGTTCCGTATACGGCGGTTCAATCAAGATAAATGACGCAAGAATTCATAACGTTTCTGTAGACTTTTAAGCCCTTGGTTACTCCAATAGGAGTTTCCAAGGGTTCTGTGTAATATGGGACTTTTTGAGATTCGCCAATAACCTTTACGACTGTTCCCCCATTCATAAGCTTTCCATTCAGGAACTCCTAGTTTTATGAGGTTGCGTATCCTGGTCTTTGAGGTTTTCCAGTTTTTCCATAAACACATCCGGAGTCTTCGTCGAATCCAGCCATCCAAATCTTCAAAGATACTCTTTGTGTCTGCTAATGCAAAATATCCACACCATCCAAGTAGATATTGGTTAAGTTTCTTAATCCGATATTCCATTGGGTATGGTATTTTTCTTGACGTGATTTCTCGCACCTTTTTCTTCATTCGTTTTAGACTTTGCTTGGCAATCCGAACTTTTGGCTCTTTTGAAGGTGTAAAACTAAATCCTAGAAACTTTCGTTTCCATGGTCGGTCAACCGCAGATTTCTTCTCGTTGACTTTTAGACGAAGTTTTCCCTCAATAAATCGTTTGACACTAGCCATGGTTCTTTCACCAGCCCGTTTTGACTTCACGTAAATATTACAGTCATCGGCATAACGAACAAATTTATGCCCTCTTTTCTCTAATTCTTTGTCTAGTTCATCTAGTACAATATTCGAAAGTAAAGGGCTTAGGGGGCCACCTTGCGGCGTCCCTTCTTCTGTCCTAGATATCACACCATTAATCATGATACCAGCTTGTAGATATTTGCGGATTAGCTTCAATAGTGGCTTTTCTTTAATAGTCTTGGCTAATGTACTCATCAGCCTGTCATGATTCACTCGATCGAAGAACTTTTCTAAATCCATGTCTACTACCCATCTATAACCATCTCTGATATAGCCTTTTGCTTTCCTAACTGCGTCATGAGCACTTCGATTTGAACGAAACCCATAACTATGTTCGGAGAACATAGGGTCATATATCCTCGATAATACTTGGGCAATTGCTTGTTGAATCAAACGGTCTGTTACGGTTGGAATACCTAGTAACCGAACACCGCCATCAGGTTTCGGGATTTCGACTCTTCGAACAGGCATTGGTTCATAGGTACCCTTGAGAATTGCCTCTTTAATGGATATCCAGTTTTCGACTATGTGCTGACGGAGGTTTTGTACGGGCATCATATCTACTCCATGGCTACCTTTGTTCTTTTCTACTCTTTGTAAAGCTAAAAGCATATTCTCCCGTGACAGGATTTGATTCAAAAGCATTGTTATTCTTCCTTCCGTGAATAGCTGTTCTCTTTATGCCAGTGGTCACTCCACCCTCCAAGAGGTCTCCCACGGGATTCACCGCTTCCTCCCTCAAGTGAGGTACTACGTTTTCTGTGTTCATCATGACTCACTGAATACCAAGGGCTATTCTCTCTTAATTGTTCGGTCCTTCTTAGTTGTTCTAGACCAACTAATACTATGACCTCTGCTGACTTCTGACGGTTCAGCTACTTATCACTAAGTAGGTTATGAAGAGTACTTCACATATCCGCCAGACCTCCCCGGGTAAGTACATGCACTTTCACACCATCTATCCGCCTCATTTACTCGATATGACCTTCGACAGAAAGAGCTTTGTTTTGTTATGCAAACTCACTCAATCATACCTAGCCTTATATGAGGTTCGTGTTCCTCGGACCGGTGTTTTGCCTCCAGCTTCCTTCAGATTCCGCGTCACCACGGACACCCTTGCGTTAAGCTAACTGCTACTTCTGCCTTCGCAGCTCGGGACTTTCACCCTATAGATTACACCCATGCCGGGCGCACACAAAAAAGGAGGCCGGCTCTTAAACGGAGCCGCCTCCTTTTTATTATAAAGCATGTTAACGTTTATTGATTTCTTCAAGCAATAACTTATTCACCATCGGCGGATTAGCTTGTCCTTTAGTCGCTTTCATAATTTGACCGACAAGGAATCCAAGCGCCCGATCTTTTCCGTTTTTAAAGTCTTCAATCGATTGCGGATTGGCATCGAGCACTTCCAGCACATATTTGCGCAGTTCATTTTCATCAGAAATTTGGACAAGCCCTTTTTCTTTGACGATTTTTTCCGGATCTCCGCCTTTTTCGACCAGCTCTTTAAATACTTTCTTGGCAATTTTAGAAGAAATAGTGCCATTTTCAATCAAGCGAATCATGCCTGCCAAACTTTCCGGCGTCAAGGCGATTTCATGCAATTCTTTTCCTTGCGCATTTAAATAAGCAGACACTTCTCCCATCATCCAGTTGGAGGCGAGCTTAGCATCGGCTCCGGCTTTTACGGTTGCTTCAAAGAAATCGGACATTTCTTTTGTAAGGGTCAGAACTTTGGCGTCATAAGCTGGAAGACCCCATTCTTCCACATATCGTTTTTGCCTTTGATCCGGAAGTTCCGGGATTTCAGCGCGCACCCGTTCTTTCCATTCGTCGTCAATATACAGTTCTACTAAGTCCGGTTCCGGGAAGTAGCGGTAATCATCCGATCCTTCTTTCACGCGCATCAAGATCGTTTGTCCGGTCGCTTCATCAAAACGGCGAGTTTCTTGTTCAATGACTCCGCCGGACAACAAGATCTTTTCTTGCCGTTTTTGTTCAAATTCCAGCCCTTTGCGAACAAAGTTGAACGAGTTCAAGTTTTTAAGTTCCGTTTTCGTTCCAAATTCTTTTTGACCGTAAGGACGAAGTGAAATATTGGCATCGCAGCGAAGCGATCCTTCTTCCATTTTACAATCCGACACGCCGGTATATTGGATAATCGATTTCAATTTTTCCAGATAGGCATATGCTTCTTCCGGGCTGCGAATATCCGGTTCAGAAACGATTTCAATCAGAGGTGTCCCTTGACGGTTAAAGTCAACCAATGAATAACCGTTTCCGGCATGGGTCAATTTCCCGGCATCTTCCTCTAAATGCAGGCGAGTAATGCCGATTTTTTTCTTTTTGCCGTTCACTTCAATTTCAATCCAGCCATTTTGGCCAATCGGCTGATCGTATTGGGAAATTTGATAGGCTTTCGGATTGTCCGGATAAAAATAGTTTTTGCGGTCAAACTTCGTTTCAGTCGCAATTTGGCAATTTAACGCCATCGCCGCTTTCATCGCAAATTCTACCGCCCGTTTATTCAACACTGGCAGCACACCCGGATATCCAAGGTCGATCACGTTCGTATTGGTGTTCGGTTCAGCTCCGAAATGAGCAGGTGCAGGCGAAAAGATTTTCGACTCCGTTTTGAGTTCTACGTGCACTTCTAATCCGATCACAGTTTCAAAATTCATTCGCTTTTTCACCCCTTACAGTTGCGGTTTTTGTTTATGGAAGTCCGTTGCCTGTTCAAATGCATGCGCCACGCGGTAAACGGTGCTTTCGTCAAAGTGCTTTCCGATAATTTGAAGCCCTAACGGCAATCCGTCCGCAGAAAATCCGCATGGAACAGAGATTCCCGGCACACCTGCAAGATTCACAGGGATCGTTAAAATATCATTTGCATACATCGTCAACGGATCGTCTATATTTTCGCCGATTTTGAATGCCGGTGTCGGAGTCGTTGGCCCGATGATGACATCATAAGTTTCAAAAATATCTTCAAAGTCTTTTTTGATCAGCGTACGCACTTGTTGTGCCTTCTTGTAATAAGCATCATAGTAACCGGAGCTTAACGCAAATGTTCCAAGCATAATGCGGCGCTTTACTTCGTCGCCGAAGCCTTCTGCTCTCGTTTTCTTATAAAGTTCAATCAAGTTTTCGGCATTTTCCGTCCGATAACCGTAGCGGATGCCGTCAAAGCGAGCCAAATTGGACGATGCTTCAGAAGAAGCCAACAGATAGTACGTGGCTACTCCGTATTTTGAATGCGGGAGCGATACTTCTTCCCAAGTGGCTCCTAGTTTTTCGAGCACTTTCAAAGCATTCAATACGGATTGTCGAACTTCTTCTTGAACTCCTTCGCCAAGATACTCTTTTGGAACGGCGATCTTTAATCCCTTCACATCTCCGGTTAGTGCAGCCGCATAATTCGGCACTTCCACATTGGCCGATGTAGAGTCATGCGGATCCAATCCGGCGATCACTTGTAGAAGATAAGCGTTATCTTCTACATTGCGTGTAATGGGACCGATTTGATCCAAAGAAGAAGCAAAAGCTACTAATCCAAAACGAGAAACCCGTCCATAGGTCGGCTTTAATCCTACGACTCCGCAAAAGGCTGCAGGCTGGCGAATCGATCCACCCGTGTCAGATCCTAAAGCAAAAGGAACTTGTCCCGCTGCCACTGCCGCAGCCGAGCCTCCTGAAGAACCGCCCGGAACACGTTCCGTATCCCATGGGTTGCGAGTCAGCTGGAAGCCGGAATTTTCAGTGGAGGATCCCATCGCAAATTCATCCATATTCAATTTTCCGATCGTAATGGCTTCTGCTTCCCGAAGTTTTTCGATTACGGTCGCATCATAAATAGGATCGAAGTTTTCTAATATTTTGCTGGCGCAAGTTGTGCGCAGACCTTTTGTAACGATGTTGTCTTTAATTCCAATCGGCATTCCGAATAAAAGGCCTTTTTCTTCGTCGCTGCTAAGCTTTTCGTCCAGTTTTTGCGCTTTTTTACGAGCGTTTTCTTCATCTAAAGTTAAGAAAGCTTGTATTTTTTCATCCGTTTCACTGATTCTTTTATAAGCTTCATCGACTAAGTCCGAGACGCTTACTTCTTTGTTATGTAAAAGATCGTGCAATTCTGTCAGCTTATGGTCAAACAGTGCCATTCATACCCCTCCTCTACTCAATAATGGCCGGAACACGAATTTGCCCATCTTGGTGATCAGGCGCATTCTTTAGAACTTCTTCGCGAGGAAGCCCTTTTTCCGGAGTATCTTCTCTCAGCACGTTTTTCATTTCCAGCACGTGAGAAGTTGGTTTTACATTCGTCGTATCTAATTCATTCAGCTGTTCCGCAAACGAAATAATGGCATCCAGCTGTGTAGCGAATTTTTCAGCTTCTTCTTCCGTAATCGCCAATCGCGCTAAATCAGCAACGTGCTTTACTTGTTCAATGGAAATTCGTGACATTTCCTTCACCTCCAGAATATTCTCGTGCCATTGCAATAATATTGATGATATCAAAATAAAAGATGGAAAAGCAACAAATTAGCGTAATTTCTCACTCAATGTTTATTGTACCACGAACATTGTCGACGGAGTAGAGAACAAATCTCCGTCTATTTCTTTTCCAAAATCTTTTTTATATGACTTGTTTTCTTAAAATACAAAATTATATAATATTTTTCTATAAGACCTTTTTCTCAAGGACGAAATGGCCGATCTACAGAATCCGGCCACCGTATAAACGGCTTTATGGTTCATAAAATAATAGAAAGATTTAAATTTGAAAATTCAAAAAAATATTACAAGAGGAGGATTTTATGGAGAGCGGCGTTTATATTTCAATATCGATTTATTTTTTGGCCATGCTGGCTATCGGATGGTACTCTTACAGAAAAACGTCGAATTTATCGGATTATATGCTTGGCGGCCGATCGTTAGGGCCTGCTGTCACCGCTCTTTCCGCTGGCGCCTCGGATATGAGCGGGTGGCTATTGATGGGGCTTCCCGGCGCCTTGTACACAACCGGAATTTCCGGTTCATGGATCGCCATCGGACTGGTCATCGGGGCGTATTCCAATTATTTATTTTTGGCGCCGCGATTGCGAATGTACACATATGTCGCCAATGATTCCATTACGATTCCAAACTACTTAGAAAATCGGTTTATCGACCGTTCCAGGCTGCTGCGCCTTGTTTCTTCGCTGGTCATTATTATTTTCTTTACCTTATATACATCCGCCGGGATCGTTTCAGGAGGAAAACTGTTTGAATCGGCCTTTCACCTCAACTATCATTTAGGTGCCTTTCTTACAGCAGGAGTCGTCATTTTTTATACTTTATTAGGTGGATTTTTAGCTGTCAGTTTAACCGATTTTGTCCAAGGAACGATCATGTTTATTGCTCTTATTCTCGTACCGCTTGTCGTTTTTCTGGATTTGGGCGGTCCCGTCTCCGTTTTCAGCGAGATTCATTCGGTGGATCCGAAACTGCTGGACATGTTTAGGGGTACATCGATCATGGGCATTATCTCCTTCCTAGCTTGGGGGCTAGGCTACTTTGGACAGCCACACATCATTGTCCGCTTTATGGCGATTCATTCTGTCAAGGAAATGAAAACGGCACGTCGGATCGGAATAGGCTGGATGATCATGACGGTCGGCGGCGCTGTTCTTGTCGGACTTACAGGGATTGCCTATATGTCCGTCAAACATTACCCTCTTCACGATCCGGAAACCATCTTTATCGTGTTCTCCAGGATCTTATTCCACCCGTTGATCACCGGCTTTTTATTAGCGGCTATATTAGCGGCCATCATGAGCACGATATCGTCACAGCTTTTGGTCACATCCAGCGCTTTGACCGAAGACGTTTATAAAGCGTTTGTGAAGCGGAATGTTTCTGACAAGGAATTGGTGTTGATCGGACGGCTTTCGGTTCTTTTAGTAGCCGTTGTCGCGATTATTTTATCGTATTCGCCGAACGATACGATTTTAGCTTTAGTAGGCAACGCTTGGGCAGGATTTGGCGCCTCTTTCGGTCCGGCGATCTTACTGAGCTTGTATTGGAAACGAATGAATAAATGGGGGGCGCTTGCAGGCATGATAGTCGGAGCTGTAACGGTGATCATCTGGATCAGCATCCCCGCCCTGAAACACTTTATGTACGAAATGATTCCAGGCTTTTTCTTAAGCACATTGGCGATTTTGATAGTTAGCCTCCTTACATCCAAACCAGAAAATGAAATTGAACAAACGTTTGAATTAATGGAAGAAACGTTGGCAAAAGAATTGAAAAAAGGGGTCAGACCCCTTTAGTTGAGTAAAGGGGCTTGGAAGCGGAAGATTAAGTGACGGCTACATGAAGAACAAGAGCTTCGGAATGAGATCCGAAGCTCTTTTCTTTATTATCTTTGAGGTTGAGTTTGGAATTGTTCCACTTCCGTAGAGCCTTTAAGGGCAACAGTAGAGGCGTTTCCGCCTGTAACCACCATGGACACTTCGTCAAAATAGCCGGTGCCGACTTCACGTTGATGGCGAGTAGCCGTGTATCCATATTTTTCGCTGGCAAACTCTTTTTGCTGCAATTCTGAGTAAGCAGCCATTCCACGCTCTTTATAGCCTCGTGCCAATTCGAACATGCTGTAGTTAAGGGTATGGAATCCGGCAAGAGTAACAAATTGGAATTTATAGCCCATTTTGGCCAATTCTTTTTGGAAGTTAAGAATCGTTTTATCATCCAATTTTGCCTTCCAGTTAAACGATGGCGAGCAGTTGTATGCCAATAGCTTGCCTGGGAATTTCTCATGGATGGCTTCCGCAAATTGGCGAGCTTCTTCCACGTTCGGTTCGGATGTTTCACACCAAATAAGGTCAGCATACGGTGCATAAGCAAGTCCGCGAGCAATCGCTTGTTCAATTCCTTTTTTCGTGCGATAAAATCCTTCTTCCGTGCGTTCCCCTGTAATAAATGGAGCATCATATGGGTCAATATCGCTAGTGATCAAATCAGCTGCTTGAGCATCCGTTCTGCCTACCAGAATAGTTGGTACGCCCATTACATCAGCCGCCAAACGAGCAGCGATCAAATTGCGTACAGCCGTTTGGGTCGGCAGCAGCACTTTTCCGCCTAAGTGCCCGCATTTTTTCTCAGAAGAAAGCTGGTCTTCGAAATGGACACCGGCAGCCCCTGCTTCGATCATCGCTTTCATTAATTCGAATACATTCAATTGTCCTCCGAAACCGGCTTCTGCGTCTGCCACAATCGGAGCAAACCAATCAATGGAGTCGTCTCCTTCTAAATGGTGGATTTGGTCGGCGCGTTGCAAAGCTTGATTAATCCGTTTGACCACATGCGGTACGCTGTTGGCCGGGTACAAACTTTGGTCAGGATACATTTGGCCGGCGAGGTTGGCGTCGGCTGCCACTTGCCATCCGCTCAAATAGATGGCTTTCAATCCGGCTTTTACTTGCTGCACGGCTTGGTTTCCGGTCAACGCTCCTAATGCATTGATATAGTCTTCCGTATGAAGCAGTTTCCAAAGCTTTTCAGCACCGCGGCGAGCCAGTGTATATTCAATATCAATCGAACCGCGAAGTTTGATCACTTCTTCCGCTGTATATGGACGAGTAATCCCTTTCCATCTTTCATCATTTTCCCATGATTCTTTTAATTTTTGTACACGTGGATCTGTCATTGTCAATTCCTCCCATTTTCATAGATTCATATTTATAAAATTTTATAACCAGGAATGGTTAAGAAATCCTCAAATTCATCGTTTAACGTCAGTCTGTCAAACAATTCGACGGCTTCATCGAATCTTCCGGAAGCATAGGCTTCTTCGCCGATTTCTTGCTTGATTTTTTCCAGCTCTTCTTGCTTAAATTGTTCATACATTTCTTTCGTCACCTTTCGCCCGTCGTCCAAAATTCCTTTTGGATGGCGGATCCATTGCCATAACTGAGCGCGGGAAATTTCAGCCGTCGCCGCATCTTCCATTAAATTGTGAATCGGCGCAGCACCCCGACCGCTTAACCAAGAAGCAATATATTGAATCCCGACATTGATATTCATGCGGACGCCTTCTTCGGTGATTTTCCCTTCCGGAACTTCGACGAGATCTTGTTCCGTTACATGGACATCCTCCAATTTCTTACTTTCAATTTGATTCGGTTCTTTCATTTCCCGGTCAAACACTTCCATTGCCACCGGCACAAGACCCGGATGAGCCACCCATGTGCCATCGTGTCCGTCTCTTGCTTCCCGTTCTTTATCTGCCCGCACTTTGGCAAAGGCTTCTTCATTTTTCTTCTCATCATCTTTGACCGGTATTTGCGCAGCCATCCCGCCAATGGCCGGTGCTTTTCGGCGATGGCATGTTTTGATCGTCAAAAGCGAGTAGGAGCGCATAAACGGAACGGTCATGGTGACAGTAGAACGATCCGGCAAAATAACATCTTTATGATTCCTGAACTTTTTAATGTAGCTGAAAATATAATCCCAACGCCCGCAATTCAAACCGGCGGAATGTTCGCGCAATTCGTATAAAATTTCATCCATTTCAAAAGCTGCCGTGATCGTTTCAATAAGAACCGTTGCTTTAATCGTTCCTCTAGGGATGCCGACATATTTTTGCGCATAAACAAAGACATCATTCCAAAGCCTTGCTTCCAAATGGCTTTCTATTTTCGGAAGGTAGAAGTAAGGTCCTGTACCGTTCTCCACTAATCGCACGGCATTATGAAAGAAAAACAGCCCGAAATCAAACAGTGCCCCGGAGATGGGTTGTCCATCCACCAACACATGCTTTTCTTCCAAATGCCAACCGCGCGGGCGCACAATTAATACAGCGGTTTTGTCCTTTAATTCGTATGTCTTTCCGTTAGGATTTTTGAAAGTGATCGTGCGGTTTACAGCGTCCCTTAAATTGATCTGTCCCTCGATGATATTCTCCCAAGTGGGCGATGTAGCATCTTCAAAACAGGCCATAAAACATTTGGCGCCAGAGTTTAACGCATTAATGACCATTTTGCGATCAACAGGCCCGGTAATTTCCACTCTGCGATCCTTCAAGTCTTCAGGAAGGGGAGAAATTTCCCAATCACTATTCCGAATAGATTCGGTTTCTTTCAAGAACGTCGGAAATTTTCCTTGATCGAACTCTCGTTGACGTTCTTCTCTCTTTTTCAGAAGTTCCACTCGACGCTGCCCAAATCTTCTTTCTAGCTGTTCAATAAATTGCAAAGCATCCGGAGTAAGAATTTCTTCATATCCGGGCCGCATCGGACCAGTTACTTGAATCCCAGCTATTTGAGTGGCCATCTTCTTTATCACCTCTTTGTTATATTACAGTTATTAACTGTTATTTGTATTATATAACAGATAACCTAGAAAAGGAAGTGGAATTTTCTAATTATTTATAAATTTTTGACCGATATTTTTCGACATAAGAAAAGAGCCTCCCTCCAAGCTTACCAGCTCGAAAACAGACTCTTTTTTTCTCTTGAGCAACACTGAAAAAGCCAACGTGAAAAAAATTGAGTTTCTCCGTTCCTTTCGTTCATCCCTTTTACCCGGACATCAAAAAATCCCCGCCTCTTTTTAAAAGGCGGGGATCAAGCAAAGCTGCAGCAACGCTCTCGGAAGGCTTTACTGCCCATAAATATGAACGAACGGTTCTTTGGCTTTTGCTTTCTTCACAATTAATGCTTCCGGTCCTTCTACGGAACTGATATTGACTTCAATCGGGTAATAATCCGGGAAATGGTTGAGAATCAAGCCGGAAACATATTGCGTAAAACCAATCGCTTCGGCTTCGCCATTAAATTGAATACTGATGTCAATTTGCAAATTGTTCAGCTGGCCATCTTTATAAAAAGCACGGCCGACAACACCTGTCGTATTGTCAAAATATTTTTGGACGTCTTCTTTAAAATTCAAAAAGTAGGTATTGTCATCGCGATGGTCTGCATCTGCTTGGTCTGACGGGAAGAGATAATACTTTTCATCAAGCCCTTCCCAATGGCTGATCGTCGATTCTCCTTTTCCTAACGTAGTGTAGGCAAAGAAGTGTCCGGGCACGACAGAATCTTTGCTTGCTTGTTCAAAAAGGGCGATGACGACCGGAACATTTTCCAAGCCTTTTATTTTGCGAATTCGTTTGGCTACTTCATCCGCTATTTTCTTTCCTTGCTCTTCCACTTGTTTATGCGGAATTTTCAAGTCATACGTAGCACCGTATTCTTCTTTCTGATAGTAGTGGACCGAGTTAAGAGCGAGACCGATCACGACTCCTCCCAGTTGTACCGTGTTATCATCCATTTGCTTTAAATAATCTTGTTCCGAAATGTGTGCCAAATAAATGGGGCTTTTTTTATTCCGTTCGTCGATCGAACCTTTTTCATCATCAATCGGATTTAATCCTAGATTTTCAGATGGTTTAAGTCCATGCTCTTTCAGCTGCTTCTTTGTGTATTTTCGCTCAAGCCAGGCAGCAATCGTTTTTTTACTCAAATATTGCCCTTCTTGGAACAAATATTTTTCCGGCGAAAACTCTTGTTTTGCAATTCGCATTAATCCCGTTTCAAACTCATCGATGTCATAGCGAGTGTTTAAATTTTGAACGACCATTCCTTGTGCTTTTCCCGGTTTAAAAGGCAAAATCGTTTTATAATATTGATCCGAAATTTGGTAATTAGGAATGATCGCTTTTTCTTTTTTATCATTCTTTTTCTGAACGACCTGATTTTGTTTATCAATGGACGACGGTGCACAGCCGCTTATACTTGCCAAAAGGCAGGCCGCTAAGGCAACCGTTAACCACTTTTTCATCGAACGCACCTCTTATTTATTTAGTTCTTCCAACAGTTTCTCTTCATCCCAGATTTCAATATCGAATTCTCGAGCTTTAGCCAATTTCGAGCCAGCATCAGCACCGGCAATGACTAAATCCGTCTTTTTGCTGACACTTCCGGAAACTTTTCCTCCGAGTGCCTCGATCTTTTCTTTCGCTTCATTTCTTGTCAAAGCTTCCAGTTTTCCTGTCAGCACGATCGTTTTTCCGGCAAAATAAGAGCTGGATTGATCTCTGGAAACAGGCTTCGGCCCTTTATACTCCATATTGACACCCGCTTCTTTCAGCTCCTGAATCAGTTCCAGTACTTCCGGTTGATGAAAATACGTGACAACGGCGTCCGCCATCTTCTCCCCAACTTCCGGAATCGCCGTCAGTTCCTCCACGTCTGCCTTCATTAATCGATCCAGTGTTTCAAAATGAACAGCCAGCGTTTTCGCCGCTTTGGCCCCCACATGACGAATGCCGAGGCCGAACAATAATCTTTCCAAAGAGTTTTCTTTCGAATCTTCAATGGCTTTTAATAAGTTCGATACAGATTTTTCACCCATTCGATCCAATTGCAGCAGTTGATCTTTCGTCAATTGATAAATATCCGCTACGTCTTTCACTAATTGCTCCCGGAAAAGTTGAGCAATCACTTTTTCACCAAGTCCCTCAATATTCATGGCATTTCGGGAGACAAAATGGATCAGTCCTTCACGAATTTGTGCCGGACATTTTGGATTGATGCAGCGAAGAGCTACTTCCCCATCGAGACGAACCAGTTCGCTGCCGCATTCCGGGCAATGGCCAGGCATGTGAAACTCTTTTTCCTCCCCTTTTCGTCGCTCTTTGATCGGCCGCACGACTTCAGGGATGATATCACCGGCTTTTTTGATGACGACTTCGTCTCCAATTTTGATGTCCTTTTCCCGAATATAATCTTCATTATGAAGGGAAGCTCTTTGCACGGTTGTTCCGGCAACACGGACCGGTTCTAAAACGGCAGTCGGTGTCACAACGCCTGTCCGTCCTACGCTTAATTCAATGTCTAAAAGCTTAGTGACCACCTCTTCTGCAGGAAATTTGTAGGCAATGGCCCATCGAGGGCTTTTGGCGGTACTCCCCAATTTTTCCTGTTGGGCTAATGAGTCGACTTTGATCACAATCCCGTCGATCTCATAAGGAAGAGTCGATCGTTTTTCCGTATATTCTTTGATATATTGGATGACTTCTTCAATGTCTTTGCATTTTCTCCGCTCTTTGTTCGTTTTAAAGCCGAGCCTGTCCAAATAGTCCAATCCTTCGCTATGGGATTGAATATTGACATTTCCACTGTTGCCGATGCCGTAAAGAAAAATATCTAAATTTCGGGAAGCGGCGATTTTGGGATCCAGTTGCCGAAGCGATCCGGCAGCGGCATTGCGAGGATTGGCAAACAGCGTTTCCCCTCTCTCTTCCCGTTCACGATTCAGCTTTTCAAACGATTTTTTAGGCATGAACGCTTCGCCGCGAACTTCGATTGAAACCGGCTCTTTCAACCTCAGAGGAATCGAATGGATGGTTCGCAAGTTCATCGTAATGTCTTCGCCGATTGCACCATCGCCGCGAGTAGAGCCTTGGACAAACACTCCGTTTTCATAGGAAAGGGAAACAGCCAATCCGTCGATTTTCAACTCGCATACGTACGAATATTCTTCGTTTAAAGATTCCCGAACTCTGCGATCGAAATCCCTCAAATCGCCTTCTCCAAACGCATTCGCCAAGCTTAGCATCGGAATATCATGACGAACTTTTTGAAAAGCTTCCAACGGCTGGCCGCCGACGCGCTGAGTCGGAGAATCAGGCGTTCTCAATTCAGGAAAAGCATTTTCTATTTCGATCAATTCTTGCATGAGCCGATCATATTCCGCATCCGGAACAGTCGGCTGATCCAACACATAATATTCGTAGCTGTATTGATTTAAACGTTCATGGAGTTCTCTTACTCGTTTTTCTGCCGTATGTCGCTCCATTTTGCCAGCCCTTTCTTTGTCTTACTTTTGCTACTTATCCAAAACCAAGCGTTTATCGATTCGCCAAAGGCGAATCGATGATTCATCAACGAAAATGCGCTTTCGCATGCGAGTCTTTTCTTTTCCTCCAAAAAGAAAAGAGTTCAAAAAAGCTTCATATGTTCATATTCACGATAGATGAGTCTATTATTCCCCATTCATACTTTTTGAATGGGAGCGAATTTCGCCAACAGTCTCTTTACTCCTGTCGGGCTTGGAAACGCAATATCGAGTTCCATATTTTCCTTTTCGCCTTTTACACTGACTACGGTTCCGATGCCCCACTTTTTATGTTCGGCTTTATCCCCGACTTTCCATGGAATTTCTTCTCCTCCCGTGGAAACTGCCATTGGCCGAATAGAGGCTTTTTGAGAAGAAGTTGAAAGATTGGATTGAAAACGAGTAAAAGGTTTTTTCTCGACCACCACTTCGTCCAATAGATCTTCGGGTATTTCTTGAATAAATCGGGAAACAGGATTCAAATTGGTTCTACCGTATAACGTTCTCATTTGAGCGTTCGTCAAATACAGCTCCTCTTCCGCTCTTGTAATCCCCACGTAAGCGAGCCTCCGCTCTTCTTCCATTTCTTCTTCATCCATAAGCGAGCGGCTGTGAGGAAAAACGCCTTCTTCCATACCGATTAAAAAGACAACCGGAAACTCAAGCCCTTTCGCGGAATGGAGCGTCATTAATACAACCGATTGCTGATTGTTGTCCTCTTCATCTAATCGGTCAATATCCGCCACAAGAGCAAGATCCGTTAAAAAGGCGATCAAGCTTTTATCTTCGCTGTTTTCCTCGAATCCTTTTGTAACAGATAAAAATTCATCGATATTTTCCAAACGGCTTTGGGCGTCAAGCGTTTTTTCCGCTTTCAGCATATCCCTGTATCCGGACTTGTCCAACACTTCTTCCACCAGTTCCGTGACAGACAAGTATTCTTGCATTTGGGTATAGCCCTTAATTAAATCACGGAATTCAAGTACCGCTTTGGTGATTTTCGGGCTTAAACCGATAAAATCCGCTTCTTCCAATGCCTGAAATAGAGAAAGATCATTTTCTTGAGCATAGCGGGCGATTTTGTCCATTGAAGTCGAACCGATTCCCCGCTTTGGTACATTGATGACACGAAGCAAGCTGATATCATCGTCCGGATTGGCGATCAGTCTTAAATAAGCCAATATATCTTTAATTTCTTTTCGGTCATAGAACTTAATGCCCCCGACAATCGTATAGTCGATATTGGATTTCATCAGCACTTCTTCGACTACACGGGATTGTGCGTTCGTTCGATACAAAATGGCAAAGTCGGATAATTGTCTTTTTCCGCTTTCGACCAGCTCTTTAATTTTACCGGCGACAAACTGAGCTTCCGCCTGTTCATTTTCCGCCCGAAAGTAGACAATCTTCTTCCCTTCCGGATTTTCCGTCCACAGCTTTTTCGGTTTGCGGTTGTAATTGTTTTTAATCACTTCATTCGCTGCCTGCAAAATTCTTTTAGTGGAGCGATAATTTTGCTCAAGCAGGATGACATGGGCATTCGGATAGTCTTTTTCAAACGATAAAATGTTGGAAATATCCGCCCCGCGCCAACGATAAATCGACTGATCGCTGTCTCCGACCACGCATAAATTTTGAAAACGCGATGCCAAAAGCTTTACGAGCAAGTATTGGGCTTTATTTGTGTCTTGATATTCATCCACATGTATATATTGAAATTTGCATTGATAATACTCGAGAACGTCCGGCACTCGTTGGAACAGATGAATCGTCGTCATAATGAGGTCATCAAAGTCGAGCGATTGATTTTTCCGCAATCGTTTTTGATATTCTTCATATACTTCGCTGACAATCCGTTCATAATAGCTGCCAACTTGTTTGCTGTAAGATTCCGGATCGATCAATTCATTCTTTAAAGAACTGATCGTGCCAAGAATGGCTCTGGGATCAAATTTCTTGGGGTCCAAATTTTTATCTTTTAAAATGCCTTTGATTACGGACTGCTGATCGGTTGTGTCCAAAATCGTAAAATTCCGGTTAAAGCCAATCCGGTCTATATCTCTTCTTAAAATGCGAACGCACATGGAATGGAAGGTTGAGATCCATACTTCTTCCGCCGCGCCGCCCATCAATTGGCTAACACGTTCTTTCATTTCGCGCGCTGCCTTATTGGTGAAAGTAATCGCCAGAATATTATATGGATTGACTGCTTTTTCCACCATTAAATAGGCAATTCGGTGGGTCAGTACTCTCGTTTTTCCGGAACCTGCTCCGGCCATAATAAGAAGCGGCCCTTCCGTTGTTTTCACCGCTTCCTGCTGCTCTTTATTCAATCCGCTTAACAGCTTTTCCGTTAAAAATTGCATGTTTTCACCACCGTTAGAACATTTGTTCTTATTATAACCGATTTTTCTCTACCGGCGCGGAATCTTTTTCACCATTTCAACGGTTTTTAAAGCACTTTCCAAATCGGTATAAAGGACGTTTCCTACTACAATGACATCGGCAACCGCCCCCATCTCGGCTGCTTCTTCAGGAGATTGTATGCCGCCGCCGTAAAAAACAACCGTATCGGTCAATGTTTCTTTTACTTTTTTCACAAGCTGGGGATCCCCATATGTGCCGCTGTATTCCAAATAAAAGATTGGCAAATGCAGCATCTTTTCCGCCAAACGCGCATAAGCAACAGCATCTTCTATATCTAATTCCGTATTTGCCTCGGTTAATTGCGCTGCTTTGGAATCGCCATTTAAAATGCAGTAGCCTTCCGCGAGCACTTCATCCCAATTCATTAATTCGCCGTATTCTTTTAACGCATGATGATGAAGCCCCAGCACCCAATCGACTTTGGAGCTGTTTAATACCATGGGAATAAAATAAAGATCAAACCCCGGCGTGATCGCTTCAAGCGTAGAAACTTCCAATACACAAGGAACCGTGTAGCGGCGGATTCTCGCCATTAAATGAAGCACTTTGTCGAGCGTGACTCCATCCGTGCCGCCGACGATCACCGCATCCGTTCCCGATTCGCAAATTTTCTCTAAACTATCATCATCTATTTCTTTATTTGGGTCCAGTTTGAACACATGGCGCCACTCGCGCACATCATACATCCAAATGCCCTCCATTTCATGATTTCATCTAACCATTATAGCATTTGTTTTGCTCTGCTAAAACCGGAAAAGAAGGAAATGAAGCGTTTCTATTTTTTGTTATAAATCCCTAAAAATATAAAACACCAGTTTTCTTTTTGGTGACAAAAACCACCCACACAGGTCATCGAACGATTCTCCTTTGATTTGTGAACGCCTTTTTCCTATCCGGACAGCGAAAAATATTGAAGATTTATACTCATTTATTGGATAATAAAAGTATTTTTTTCAAAAATATCAGAATATAAAAATTGCGGTGAAATCGCTTTTTACCCAATACGAATTTGTTAGCGTAAAAATCAACGCCTTGACGGGAAAAGCCAAGGAAGGTTATAAGGAGATTATTAAAGTTCTTACATGCTTTATAAGTTTTTACATGAATCAGAACGTTCTACATTAGCGGATATGAAAAAACATTTTAAAGCTGTACCGAAAACCAGTTTATATTCTATTATAGATTTCTTGTGATGATAAAATATTTAGAGAACGATTTAGAGACAACCATAAAATACTTAAAAAAGCAGAAGAAGAATTACGTTATTATGAAAAAAGCGGGTTAGGTTTTTGGAAGCTGGAACGCACATTATTTCAATCTCTCCAAGAAAAATAGCTTCGTCAAATAAAATGACGGAATTGTCAATATAGCCGATTGTCTTTTTAAGTGGATTGGAGTCAATATTTCGGGTATAAAAGTTAATCTCTTTTCCTGATTGTTTGATTTAATCTTCAATTGGATGATGAGTTTGATACTCTAGAACCATGAGAAATAGAAGTCCAAAAGATCAAAGAAGTCAAAATTGTATTGTGGTATGGAGACAAACGTTGCACCGCGATAGAAAGAGTAAACGCATATCTAAAGAAGTAATCCAACTAAACAACGTACGTTACAAGACAAGAAAAAATATAAGTTCACTTTGACATCAAATATACTGATTTGTAATGCTTCAAAATAAGCCATAGACCGCTAAAAGCCAAAAACGGCAATTTATAGGAAGAATTCTGATGATCATATAATGAAAGTCAGCTTAAAGATAATGAGGCGGTGAAACTTTTTTTACAAAGAAAATACCGTCCAACTGCTGCGCTGGAGTAATTAATTTTTGCATTGTTCCTGATTCTAATATAAGAGTTTTGTTAAAAATCCATTTGTTCAATTCGTTGGGTGATACATCTGAAAAATCAATGAAAGATATCGATGATTTATTATGGTTCATATAATCTTCAAGACTCTTTTTGGGAGGTTTAACTAAATCATATATTGTTTTATTATTTAAGGCCGCCTTCCCTTCATACATAAACAGTCCGAGATAATAGGATTTACTAACCATCTCTGGACTCATTAATGATCCCATAGGTTTATATTTAATTAGATTTTCATAATTTTTATAAATATGGGAGTTGTGTGCCCATACTATAATTTTTTCATTCGGGTATAATTTTTCACAAATCCATTCTATATTGTATGCCATAATTTGATCTCTAATTTTCTGATAAGTACGATGTCCAGTGGCAAGGTTTGATAATAAAAGTCGTCTATTTTCTATGACTCTTTGAATTAATTGAAAATATATATGCATATCTTTCCTAATAAATTCTTTTTCCAACTCCTCTAATGTCTTATGTAGCGAGGAGAACAATTCTGTTAATTCTTTTTGGGTTTCCAAATACTCTTGCATAATATGTCTTGGTATTTTCTTCCTCTCTCCTTTCAACTTGCCAATACGCATATACCAATCCATTGTTGCTTTATCCAAAGCTTTTATACTTAATTTGAATTTTAAGGGTAAATCAATATCCAGTTTGTCCAACAGATCTACAAATAAGTTTTGTTTGGATGAAGGTTGAAAATCAAATCCTATAAGATTCAAATCAGATCCTTTTATTAATTCAAACAAAGGTAGCGTTTCTTCTGTTTTCCATAAAGAAAATATTGATTTATCCATAAGTTCATTCACAGAAATATCATCTTTAAAGTAGTTAGCGCTATAGCATTCACTTAGGCCGCTTTCAAATGCTATTACCTTGAATCCCATTTTGTGATATAAGAATTCAATAAGTTTAGATTTTAAAAGATTATGCTCTGCAATTCCATGTCCATTTTCACCCAACCAAACGATTTGCTTATCCTTTAATATATTTTCTAAAAAATTAAAGTCATTAATCTCACATTTTTCCAGGGAGTCTATACCATAACTATGTTCTCTAACCCATTCCACAGCCTTTTTATATTTTCTATTCGTTAATTGAAAGATTGACATAATTGCCACCCGCTTCATTTTTTATAATTAAGTCTTTCTTTTTCAATAACTTCATACTTGGTAGCAAGGCTACTCAAGGGCAATCCTTATCGCTTCAAACTCCAATAAGCCATGCTAGAAGCAAGAAAACGGAGGAAAATCCCCCGTCATCATTCGCCGCTTTGCTCTTTTTCATTTTTGATTCTATCTAATACCATTCGATAAGCATCATTTCCATAATTCAAACAGCGCTTCACGCGGGAAATGGTAGCGGTGCTGGCGCCGGTTTCATTCTCAATTTTGTGGTACGTTTTCCCTTCCTGGAGCATTCTGGCCACTTCAAGGCGCTGCGCAAGAGATTGAATTTCATTAACCGTGCACAAATCATCAAAAAAACGATAGCATTCTTCTAAATCTTTTAACGATAAAACTGCCTGAAAAAGCTGATCCAACTCTTTGCCGCGCAATTTATCAATTTGCATCAACGATTCATACTCCTTTTCCCGATATTTTTGAAAATGGAATTGATATGTCTGTATTTCATTATTTTAACGCATTATAGTGGGAAAGAGTATAGTTTTTTTCATGACATCATAGATGCCGCGCGAAGTAACACGAATATACGGCAAATGGGTAGCTGACAGAAAAAGCAGTGTGTAAAAAGGATCAGAAAAAGAATAGCCGCGGTCGATTAACAATTTTTTCATCCTTTTTTCTTCTTTGATCAACTCTTCCATGCTCTGATCTGACATCATGCCGGAAAGCTTAAGGGGGATTTCATGAATGACTTTGCCGTTTTCCGCAAGAACAATTCCTCCCCCGATCTCTTTCATTCTTTGAAAAGCTCGACGCATTTCTTCTTTGCGTTTTCCGATCAATACAATATCGCCAGTGCTTGAAAAGGATGAAGCAAGACCTTGCACTCGATTGTCAAAACCTTTTAACACTGTGCTCACCCGCCATTGTCCGTTTCGGTCCAATAACAGCAAAAAGCTTTCATCATCCTCCGGAAGTTGATCCAATGAAATATCCCTTGTTAGTGAATATGGCTTCGTAATAACATCGTTGACCATCTGGATGCCAAACGGCATTGAAAACTGCAGATCTTCTTTTTTTAAATCCCAATGGAACGATATTGGTTTCAAGCCCCAATTTTCCCATTTGATCGGATGGCCATGATACACCTTCGTTCCGTTCTTTTTGACCCACTGTCCTTTCGACAAAACGGAAACAGGCGTCGGATTGTTTTCGTTTTCCAGAAAATTAATATTGGCTACTCGTCCAGGAGCAATCATACCGTAATAATGATCGATTCGATAATGCTTTGCGACATTATAGCTGGCCATTTGGTAAGCATCCATCGTCGGAACGCCAAATTCCAACGCTTTGGCGATCATACGGTCGATCACCCCGTCTTCATAGAAAGAGGGAAAAGAGCCATCCGTTGTAAACGTCATTTGATCATACTGATCCAAACCCATTTCCCGAATTTCTCTTAAAAGGATTTCTAAATCTGGACGTATGGAAGAATGGCGCAAAGCTACCGTATATCCTTGCATCAGTCGTTTGTACACATCTTTTCCGGTCATCGATTCATGGTCGCCATCTGCTCCTAAAAGCGTCATTTTCGTAAGCGTTTTCTCCGAAGCTCCCGGAAAATGTCCTTCAATTCTTTTTCCAAGCCTCTTTGTTTCCTGTATCCAGTGAAGAATCATATCATCTCCGTCCAACAATTTTGGCCAGCCAGTCAGTTCTCCCCCTTGGATAACAAATCCGCTTTCAATCCATGATTTGACATCTCTATGCGAAAATTTTTCATCCTCTTGATTCAGTTCCGTCATCGGATCATACCGGCACCACCAAAACAAAGAGAACGGAAGCTTATTTAACTCATTCATCAAAGAAAACGCTTTCTTATTTTTCAAAAACAAGAACAACACAAGATTATCGCTGACGAAACTCGTTGTTCCTGATTGAGATGCATATTCGGCAAATGACTGGGGATTATAAAGTTGAAAAGGATGAACATGCGGCTCAATGTAACCAGGCACAAGCGTAAAATTTTCACAGTTTACTACTTCACATCCGTCTAGCTTTTGCGGCAGTTTCTCCCCGACATAAACGATGCGGTCGTTTGCGATCCAAATATTGGCTTCCACCCATCTTCGCATTGTGGAATGCAAAAATCGCGAGTTTTTCAGCAATATATTCGGAGGCTTTTCTCCGTCAATCACTGCCACATGATCTCTGAGCTGTCTGTTTTTCCACCGATAATGCTGTTCTAACATAATTAAGGGCCCTCCTAATTGTATTAAAACTTTCAACTATGGATTCTTCCCGTTCTCTTCTTTATATGGGTTTATGCTGAACGGATGAATGTCATACACAAAAGCTCTTGCTGAATGAAAAAAAGGCTGTCATTGAAAAAACTGTCCTTTGCTGAAAAGATGAAGTGAATAGCTAAACATTCCGCCTGCTTCATTCGGTACTATGTCAAAAACGGAATCATCCTTTTACCGCTTTTTGCAGTGGCGATGTTTACTGATATTCAAGGAAAAATGTTAATTTTAATAGTACCATATTTTGGCGACAAACTCAGGGTAAAAAGAATGTAAAGTTTGAAAATTTAGTGAAAAGAGGCGATCCCTTTGAAAGTAAAACAAAATATCGGTCTTTTGAATGCTTTGATTCGAATAACCTGCGGACTCACAATGCTTGCATGGGGGACAGCTAAGCTTTCCAAAAAGCCTTGGCGGCAATCCTATTTGTTCATCGCTTTCCTAGGGGCCATGCGGGTTGGAGAAGGAATTTTACAATATTGTCCGCTGACCGACCTATGGGAAAACGGTTCTTTCATGAACCAGCAGAATAACCAAAACCGGCAAAATCAGCAAAACCAACAGAATCAACAAAATCAGGCGGACCGTAAGGAAGACATCGACATTCCTTACAATCCGTCATAAATATCTAAATCCTCGAGAAGTCTTTTTCAAAATCAGCTTTCACGAGATTGATGACAGTCTAAATAACATTAAATTGCGTCAGAACGTCTTTTTCAAATAGGAGGGCGCGGTCTACCAATAAGAAGGCGCTTAAACAGAAAGCGAATAGCCTGAACAATCTTGAAATGCCGCCTGAATGTTTCAAAAGAAACTATCAGGCGGTTGATGACAAGAGTTAAGCATTAAGCACTATAAAAGGCAATTTCAACTGACCAAAAGGAGTGAACGAAAAATGTACAATCGGACGTTTATGGAATATATCACACACTCGTCATTTGCACTTATTCTTCTCATTGGAAGTATTGCTGCTCTCATCTATATTTTTTTCCGCATGTCTAAGAGGAGAAACGAGCAATAGCCCTTGCACCGATATCTTTTCGGTAAAAAAATCCGGGCTGATCCAATTTTTTCATTTCCCGGTAGACTTGCTGCTGGGCTGCTTCTACCGATGCACCGCTAGCCGCAACCAACAGAACGCGGCCGCCGTCGGAACAAATGGCTCCTTTCTCACTTCGAATCGTTCCCGCATGATAAACCGTCGCCTGCTCAATTTCATCTAATCCCTTGATGGGGACTCCTTTTTGATACGATCCCGGGTAGCCTTCTGAAGCCAATACAACCCCAAGAACCGCTTCCTCTTTCCATTTGAGTTGTGGATCTTTTCCGGCCAGCACATCTAAAAATACCTGCGCCAAATCGGATTCCAATCGCGGCAAAACGACTTGAGTTTCAGGGTCTCCAAAACGGGCATTAAATTCGATCGTTTTAGGACCTTGTTTTGTCATCATCAAGCCGGCAAAGATAACCCCTGTGAACGGACATCCTTCTTTCACCATTGCCTTTGCACATGGCTCCAAAATTTCGCGGACGGATTGTTCGACGATATCAGCCGGCAAATGAGGGACCGGTGAATAAGCCCCCATCCCGCCTGTGTTCGGTCCTTTATCGCCGTCATTCGCCCGCTTATGGTCTTGAGCAACAACCATAGGATATACTTTTTCGCCATGAACAAAGGCCATCAGAGAATATTCTTCCCCTTGCAGATATTCTTCAATCACCAATTTGGACGACGCTTCGCCGAATTTCTGATTCAAAAGCATTTCTTCAAGGGCCGATAACGCTTCTTCCAACGTCATGGCAACGGTAACCCCTTTTCCGGCTGCAAGCCCATCTGCTTTTAGCACGATAGGAGCCCCATGTTGGACAATATAAGCTTTTGCTTCCTCGAACTCTTCAAATACGGCATAGGATGCTGTGGGGATCTGATACTTCTTCATCAATTCTTTTGCAAATGATTTGCTGCTTTCTAACTGAGCTGCCTTTCGATTTGGTCCGAAAACCGCTAATCCACGCTGTTGAAAATAATCCACAATTCCGGCAGCCAATGGATTTTCCGGACCGATTACCGTTAATTCAATGTCTTGTCTTTCCGCAAAATCGGCTAAACCGGCAAAATCCATTTCGTCTATATTTACTAACTCCGCATCTTCAGCAATACCGGCATTGCCTGGAGCACAAAATACTTTTTCAACAAGCACGCTTTCATTCAGCTTTTTGCAGATCGCATGCTCCCGTCCACCTCTGCCGACCACAAGGATCTTCAAACCAGCCACCTCTTTTCTCATATTCTCATTCGCCCTCAAAGATTAGGGGGAGGTAAAAAGCCCGGTCAAAACAAGACTGTCGATCGTCGGGCCTTTTCATACTTCCCCAAACCTTTTAATGTTTAAAATGACGAACGCCTGTAAACACCATTGCGATTCCGTATTCATCCGCCTTTTTAATGGAATCCTCATCACGGATCGATCCTCCCGGCTGGATGATAGCGGTGATTCCTGCTTTAGCTGCAGCTTCTACCGTGTCGTCCATCGGGAAAAAGGCATCTGAAGCAAGGCAAGCTCCTTTTGCCAAGTCGCCGGCTTGTTCAAGAGCAATTTTGGCAGCGCCGACGCGATTCATTTGTCCTGCTCCGATTCCTAACGTTCTTTCTTCGTTGGCCACTACGATGGCATTGGACTTCACATGCTTGACTACCTTCCATCCAAGCTTCAAAGCTTCCCATTCTTCTGCAGTAGGCTCTCTCTTCGTCACCGTCTTCAGCTCAGCTTCATCCAGCGAGAACGTATCCGGATCTTGGACTAAGAGGCCGCCTTCAACCGATGTCAATACTTCTTCTTTTTTCTTCTCACCCGTAAAAGGAAGGACTAACAGCCGAATATTTTTCTTCTTGGTTAAAATGTCCAGTGCTTCCTCTGTAAATTCAGGAGCCACCACAATCTCAAGGAAAATTTCATGCAGTTTTTCCGCCAGCTCTTTTCCGACCGGCCGATTAAGCGCCACAATCCCTCCAAAAATAGAAACTGGATCCGCTTCGTAAGCTTTTGCGTAGGCTTCTTCTATTGAATTCCCGATGCCCACTCCACACGGATTCATATGTTTGACCGCAACGGCAGCCGGTTCTTGAAAATCTTTAATGATTTGCAAAGCAGCGTCCGCATCGCGAATGTTATTATAAGAAAGTTCTTTGCCGTGCAATTGCTTGGATCTGGCAATGGAAAAATCCGAACCGAGCGGTTTTTGATAAAAAGCCGCCTTTTGGTGCGGGTTTTCACCATAGCGAAGCGTTTGTTTCAATTCATATGTATAAGTGACTCTCTCCGGATTCTCTTCGCCGGCAAGACGGGTCATATATTGCGAAATTAAAGCATCGTAAGCAGCCGTATGCCTAAATACTTTGGCAGCCAGTTTTCTCTTAGTTTCTTTGCTGACTTTCCCATTTTCTTTCAGCTCGTCCAGCACTTTTCCGTAATCAGCCGCATCGACCAGCACCGTGACATACTCGTGGTTTTTCGCTGCGGATCGAAGCATAGTCGGCCCGCCGATATCAATATTTTCAATAGCTTCTTCCGGAGTAACATCCGCTTTTTCAATCGTTTGCTGGAAAGGATACAAATTGACGCAAACGATTTCGATGGGCTCAATTCCTTGTTCGTTCATTTGCCGTTGATGCAGTTCGTGATCCCATTTCGCCAGCAGCCCGCCATGAATAAGAGGATGAAGAGTCTTCACACGGCCTTCTAATATTTCCGGAAATCCAGTTATTTCTTCGACGGCTGTGACCGGGATTCCGTTTTCCGCCAAGATCGTTTTGGTGCCGCCGGTTGAAAGAATCTCAAATCCTAAAGAAACCAGTCCTTTTGCAAACTCCACGATCCCTTCTTTATTGGAAACACTGATTAATGCCCGTCTTTTCATAGTTGATCTCCCTTTCTATTCATCCAATAATTCATTGATGGTTTTCGGATATAACTCATGTTCAACAGCCTGGATTTTTTTCTGAAGCGTTTCTCTTGTGTCCTCAGCCAAAATGTTGACGCTTTGTTGAGCGATGATCGGCCCGGTATCCATTCCTTCATCGACAAAATGGATGGTAACCCCCGTCACTTTTACCCCGGCGTCCAAAGCTTGTCCAATGGCATCTTTTCCCGGAAACGCCGGCAAAAGCGAAGGATGAATATTCACGATACGGTTGCGATAACGATTTAAGAGTGTAGAGCCGATCAAACGCATGTAGCCGGCAAGGATGATCCATTCGACGCCCCTTTTGGCTAACTCTAATGCAATTTCGTTCTCAAACTCCTCTTTGGAAGGATACTCTTTTGCCCGAAAGGAAAACACAGGAATCCCCAAATGGCGTGCCCGTTTGACTACATAAGCATCCGGCTGATCGCATACAAGCAAGCAGATGTCCGCGTTTAGTTCCTTTCTTAAACTCGCTTCTGCCAGCGCCTGAAAATTGCTGCCGTTTCCAGACGCGAATATCGCCACTTTTTTCATTAGTATCCAACCTCTCCAATCAGGAAATGCGGATTCCCTCTTGAGGAACCACCTGGCCGATTTTGAACGCTTTTTCTCCTATTTGTTCAAGATCATTTAAAACAGACTCCGCATCCGCTGCTGCGACGATCAAGACCAGCCCAATTCCCATGTTAAAAATATTATACATTTCTTTCCGATCCAGTTTTCCATATTCTTTTAGCACTTCGAAAATGGCTGGTATTTCCCATGTGCCTTCTGCAATTTCCGAACCGTATCCGGCCGGCAGAGCACGAGGTATATTTTCAATAAAGCCTCCGCCTGTAATATGGGCCATCCCTTTAATTGTACCTTTTTTATGAATACTTTGGATTTGCTTGACATAAATTCGTGTCGGTTCAATCAATGCTTCTCCCAGTGTCCCCTTCAAACCGTCCAATTGAGAGTCGATGTGCAATCGATGCTCTTCAAAGAAGATTTTTCTCACCAAAGAATAGCCATTGCTATGAATTCCGCTTGATGGAAGACCGATCAAAACATCACCTGGCCTAATTGTACTTCCCGAAATGAGCTCGCTTTTTTCGCACGCCCCTACCGCAAAGCCGGCCAGATCATATTCCCCGGGAGCGTACATGCCCGGCATTTCTGCTGTCTCTCCTCCGATTAAGGCGCACCCTGCTTGTTCGCAGCCGTCAGCAATTCCTTTCACAATTTGTTCTATTTTCTCCGGCTCATTTTTCCCACAAGCGAGATAATCGAGAAAAAAGATCGGACTGGCTCCTTGAACGAGGATGTCATTGACACACATGGCGACGCAATCGATGCCGATCGTATCGTGCTTATCCATCATAAAAGCAATTTTTAATTTGGTTCCCACACCATCTGTACCTGATACGAGAACAGGTTCTTTAAGCTGGAGGACGGATAAATCAAACAAACCGCCGAAACTTCCAAGTGCTCCCATCACCCCAAGCCTTTTCGTCCGTTCGACATGTTTTTTGATTCGTTCAACTGCTTCATACCCTGCTTCTATATCCACTCCAGCCGACTTATATGATTTTGCCATTCCCGGTCCTCCTCCATTTGCGTCCTTCTAACAATGTATTGGGAAACCATTTCGACTAAGATAAAGTTACCATCTGTTCTTTTCCTGCGGGATATATCTCCGTCGGATATTTTCCGGTAAAACAGGCCAAGCATTGCCCGCAATGATTTCCGTCTTTTGCATGGCCAATGGCCTCGATCATTCCTTCAAGGCTTAAAAAGGTTAAAGAATCCGCGCCAATCAATTGTTTGATTTCTTCTACAGAATGAGAAGAAGCAATTAATTCTTCTTTCGTTGATGTGTCAATCCCATAGAAACACGGATGGGTAATGGGGGGCGAACTGATGGTGACATGAACTTCTTTGGCGCCTGCTTCTCTCAAAAGCTGAACAATTCGTTTGCTGGTCGTACCACGGACAATCGAATCATCCACCATAATCACTCTTTTCCCATTGACGACACCGCGAACGGCAGAAAGCTTCATTTTCACTCCTTGTTCGCGCAGCGACTGGGATGGCTGGATAAACGTGCGTCCGACGTAGCGGTTTTTGATGAGGCCCAGTTCATATGGAATACCGGAAGCTTCTGCATAGCCGATGGCAGCGGAAATGCTGGAATCCGGAACTCCCGTGACGACATCCGCTTCGATGCCCGCTTCTTCGGCTAATTTTTTCCCCATGCTCTTTCTGGCGCTATGCACATTAATCCCGTGAAGGTTGCTGTCAGGGCGGGAAAAATAAACGTATTCCATTGTACAAATGGCTTGATTGCTTTTTAACGCAAACGGCTCCGAATACATTCCTTCATTGTTGATGATGATCAATTCCCCCGGCTCCACCTCCCGGACGAATTGAGCACCGACAACATCAAATGCACATGTTTCCGAAGCGATGCACACCGCATCTCCAAGCCGTCCAACGGAAAGCGGTCTTAATCCGTTCGGATCGAGGGCAACCATCAACTCCGTTTCCGTCATGATCAGAAATGCGTATGCGCCTTTTAGCATGGTTAACGCGTTTTTGACCTGATCTTTCAAATGGACAAAACCACTTCTTTTAATTAAATGAGCAAGTACTTCTGTATCCGAACTGGTTTGAAAAATGCTTCCTTGAGCTTCCAGCTGATATTTGAGCATGGTGGCATTGACCAAATTGCCATTGTGAGCGAGGGCCAAGCTCCCGGTCTGGGAATGGAAGAGAAGGGGCTGAACGTTTTCGTACCCTCCTCCGCCTGCTGTCGCGTAACGGACATGGCCGATTGCACCGTATCCATGCAAATTGTGGATGGCTTCACGACTGAAAACCTCTGTCACTAACCCTTTCCCTTTTAACCCCTTTAATTCGCAGCCGTCCGTTACGACAATTCCGGCTCCTTCTTGACCGCGGTGCTGTAAACTATGAAGGCCGTAATACGTGATCTGAGCAGCATTTTCATGTCCCCAAACGCCAAACACTCCGCATTCTTCGTTTAATCCTTTTATTTCAGCAAGCATGGGATAGCTCCTTTCCAGGCTTGTTCAAGCTCACTCACTTGCGCCTGCAAAATCGATTCATTTTCAGCAGATCGAATCGTTAAAAGCGGTTCGTCGACAACGCGGCCTACGCACACCGCGTCCGTCACAATCGTTTCAAAAAGGCTGCGATGTTCCGGTTTCACCGATAGCACATAACGTGATTGCGTTTCGCTAAACAGTTCGCAAACGGCCTCTCCTTCAATTTTTATATCCGCTCCTAAACCAGTGCCAAACAAACACTCTGACAACGCGACAGCCAATCCCCCTTCGGAAATATCATGAGCAGATTGTACGGTTTTCCTTTTAATGGCTTGCAGAATAGCTTGCTGCCTTTTTCGCTCTACCGCTAAATCGATTTCCGGCGCTTTACCGAAAATACGACCTTCCAGCATTTTTTGAAGTTCGCTGCCGCCGAAATCGTTGTTCGCTTTCCCCACGACGTAAATATAATCGCCCGCTTGTTCAAACGTTTGTTTAGTAATGTGAGCCACGTCTTCAATCAGTCCAACCATGCCAACGACAGGAGTCGGATATATTGCCGTGCCGTTTGTTTCATTGTAAAGCGATACGTTCCCGCCGATGACCGGAGTTTGAAGCGTCTTACAGGCTTCGCTCATTCCATCCACCGCTTTTTCCAGCTGCCAAAAGATTTCCGGCTTTTCCGGGTTGCCAAAATTCAAGCAGTCCGTAATAGCGAGAGGTTTACCGCCTGCGCAAACAATATTGCGAGCGGCTTCAGCGACTGCGATTTTTCCTCCTGTTTCCGGGTCAAGATAGAGATAGCGGGAATTGCAGTCTGTTGTCATCGCCAGCGCTTTTTTCGTTCCGCGGATTCGAATGACCGCCGCATCTGAGCCAGGCGCTACGACTGTATTCGTTTGAACTTGATAGTCATACTGCTGGTACACCCATTCTTTGCTCGCAATGGTCGGCTGCGAAAGCAGTTTGATCAGCGTTTCTTTAAAATCTTTCACTTCAGGTGCCGGTGCATCGATTTGCTGAAATTCACGGAAATAGTCCGGTTCTTTAGAAGGTTTATGGTAAACCGGAGCATTTTCCGCCAATGCATCGACCGGAACTTCCGCTACGACTTCGCCGCGATGAGTCAGTCTCAACATGGAATCATCCGTTACTTTTCCGACGACGACTGCTTCCAATCCATACTTTTGAAAAAGAGAAACGACTTCTTCCTCTCTTCCTTTTTTGACAACGATCAGCATTCTCTCCTGCGATTCAGACAGCATCATTTCATAAGAAGTCATGCCCGTTTCCCGTTGAGGTACAAGATCGAGGTTCATTTCGATTCCCGATCCGGCTTTGCTTGCCATTTCGGCCGCTGAACTGGTCAATCCGGCTGCTCCCATATCTTGAATTCCGACAAGTGCATCTGATTTCACCAATTCAAGACAGGCTTCTAGCAGCAGCTTTTCCATAAAGGGATCCCCCACTTGAACAGCCGGGCGCTTTTCTTCAGATTGCTCACTTAATTCCTCCGAAGCAAAAGTGGCTCCGTGAATTCCGTCGCGACCTGTTTTCGCACCGACATACATGACGGAATTGCCTACCCCTACCGCTTGGCCTTTCTGAATATCTTGATGATCGATCAAGCCGACACACATTGCGTTCACCAGCGGATTCCCTTCATAAGAAGGATCAAATTGCACCTCGCCCCCAACCGTTGGAATGCCGATGCAATTTCCATAGCCGGCGATGCCTGCCACTACTTCTTGAAATAAATATCGGACTCTGGAAGACTTCAATTCTCCAAATCTTAAAGAATTCAACAAAGCTACCGGCCTTGCCCCCATGGAAAACACATCGCGGATAATTCCCCCCACACCGGTTGCCGCACCTTGATACGGTTCAATGGCAGAAGGATGGTTATGGCTTTCGATTTTAAAAACGACTGCCTGGCCATCACCGATATCGACAATGCCGGCTCCTTCCCCCGGTCCTTGCAAAACTCCTTCTCCCTCTGTGGGGAATTTTTTTAGCACTACTTTTGAATTTTTATAGCTGCAGTGTTCCGACCACATGACAGAAAAAAGACCGGTCTCCGTGTAGTTGGGAAGCCTTCCCAAAATCGATTCAATTTGCGCAAATTCTTCGTCACTAAGACCCATTTGCCGATACAATTTATTTTCTTTTATCTCATCCGGTTTTGGTTCAGTGCGTAGTAGCATACGATTCCCTCCACTGTTTGACAATCGATTGGAAAAGCTTAAGGCCATCACTGCTGCCCAGCAGTTCGTTCACCGCTCTTTCAGGATGCGGCATCATCCCAAGAACATTCCCTTTTTCATTGATAATCCCGGCAATGTCGGCAACTGAGCCGTTCGGATTGTTCTGATACGTAAAGACAATTTGCTTGTTACGCTTTAACGTTTCAAGCGTCTTGTCATCGCAATAGTAGTTGCCTTCGCCATGAGCGATAGGGATTCGGATTGTCTCCCCTAATTCATAACCGTTTGTAAACATCGTTTCATTATTTTCTACAGTCAGTTCTACCGTTTTGCAAATAAACTTTAATTGATCGTTTTTTCTCATGGCGCCAGGTAAAAGCCCTGATTCCAGCAAAATCTGAAATCCATTGCAAACGCCAAGAATCGGTTTCCCTTCTTCTGCCGCTTCGACCACTTTTTCCATCACTTTAGAAAAGCGGGCAATGGCGCCTGACCGCAAATAATCGCCGTATGAAAAGCCCCCCGGGAGCAAAATACCGTCGTATCCGCTCAGATCATCAGCATCGTGCCAAACGAATTCCGCTTCTTCCCCCAATTCATCTTTGACGGCGTGGTACATATCGGCATCGCAATTGGAACCGGGAAAGACAATCACCGCAAATTTCACTGGATGACACCCTCCTCTATCTCATAACGAAATTCCTCTATCACCGGGTTGGCCAATAATTTCTCACACATTTCTCTGACCACGACATCGATGTCTTGATCGCTCTCCTTCACAGTCAGCTCCATGTATTTCCCTATACGGACATCCTCCACCTGTCCGAATCCAAGGCTGTGAAGGGAACGCTGTACAGCTCCCCCTTGAGGATCCAATACGCTTTCACGGAGTGTCACAAAAACTTTCACTTTATACATGTGTTTTCCCTCCTAATCTCGTAAGCACTTCGGTATAGGCATCGATTAAATTGCCAAGATTGCGGCGAAACACGTCTTTATCCAGCTTTCGATTCGTTTCTTTTTCCCAAAGCCTGCATGTATCAGGCGAAATTTCATCCGCAAGCAAAATTTCTCCTTGAGGATCTTTGCCAAATTCCAATTTGAAATCGATCAAACGAATATTTAAGGAATCAAATAAGGAAATCAAAAACTGATTGACTTTCAACGCCATCTTTTTGATTTGTTCCATTTCTTCGGAAGAAGCGATTTTTAAGAAGCGAATATGGTCTTCTATGATCAAAGGATCCCCAAGTTCGTCGTCCTTTAAGTAGAATTCAATGATAGGCTCTTCTAACGGGATCCCTTCTTCTATCCCCAGCCTTTTCGCCATGCTTCCTGCAGAAACGTTTCGAACCACGACTTCAAGCGGGATAATCTTCACTCGTTTGATCAGCTGCTCATGATCTGAAACTTGTTGGATAAAATGAGTCGGCAGATCCAACTCTTCTTTCATTTTCGTAAAAATAAAACTGCTAATTTGGTTGTTGAGGCTTCCTTTTCCGGCAATTTCCGCTTTTTTCTCTCCGTTAAAAGCGGTCGCGGAATCTTTATATTCCACGAATAGAATATCTTCTTGGTCGGTTGCATAAATCTTTTTCGCTTTTCCTTCATACAAAAGCTCGCCTTTTTTCAAGTTGTCCACCTCATTTTGGAATATTGATAATCTTCCGAATACAGCGGTTTTAAGAGAGGCCGACCGCTTTAAGCCCTCTTGCCTTTTTCGCAAACACAAGAAACAGCCTAAAAGTCAGCCTCTTTTGCTTAGTCGTTCAAACCGAGACGATCAAAAATCGTATCGACATGTTTTAAATGATAGTGGTAATCGAAGCAATCATCGATTTCTTCTTTTGTCAACTTCGAGGTAATTTTTTCATCGCTTTCTACTAGTTGACGGAACGGCACTTGTTTTTCCCAAGCCTCCATGGCCCGCGGCTGAACGGTGTCATATGCCTCTTCACGTGTAAGGCCTTTTTCAATCAGGGCGAGCAAAACGCGTTGTGAATAAATAAGACCAAGCGTCTTTTCCATATTTCGTTTCATATTTTCCGGATAGACGGTCAAATTTTTCACGATATTGCCGAAGCGATTGAGCATGTAATTAAGGGCAATCGTCGCATCAGGCAAAATAATGCGTTCCGCAGAAGAATGGGAAATATCCCGTTCGTGCCATAGCGGTACGTTTTCATATGCAGTTTGCATATACCCTCTTACCACACGGGCCATTCCTGTCATGTTTTCCGATCCGATCGGATTCCGTTTATGAGGCATGGCCGATGATCCTTTTTGGCCTTTCGCGAAAAACTCCTCCACTTCTCTCGTTTCGCTCTTTTGAAGTCCGCGAATTTCCACGGCAAATTTTTCGATCGACGTCGCGATTAAAGCGAGCGTGCTCATGTAGTATGCGTGACGGTCGCGCTGAAGCGTTTGAGTGGAAATAGGCGCCGGTTTGAGGCCTAATTTTTGGCATACATATTGTTCAACAAATGGATCGATATTCGCATAAGTGCCAACGGCTCCGGAGATTTTTCCGTACTGCACTCCTTCAGCCGCTCGTTTGAACCGTTCCAAATTCCGCTTCATTTCTTCGTGCCAAAGCGCCATCTTTAACCCAAAAGTAGTTGGTTCCGCATGGACTCCATGAGTTCTTCCCATCATCACGGTATATTTATGTTCTTTCGCTTTTTGGCGAAGAATTTCAATAAAGTTTTCCAAATCTTTAAGCAAAATCTCATTTGCCTGCTTAAGCAAGTACGATAGGGCTGTATCGACAACGTCAGTAGACGTCAATCCATAATGAACCCATTTTCGCTCTTCGCCAAGCGTCTCCGATACGGCTCTTGTAAAGGCCACTACATCATGGCGAGTTTCTTCTTCAATTTCTTTAATGCGGCGAATATCAAAGCCTGCATTCTCCCGGATTTTTTTCACATCTTCTTTCGGGATGACTCCCAGTTCCGCCCACGCCTCGCAAGCAAGAATTTCCACTTCCAGCCAAGCGTTGAAGCGGTTTTCCTCAGTCCAAATCGCCCCCATCTCCGGGCGGGTGTAACGATCGATCATCTTATACTGCCTCCGATCTTTTCTTCTTTTGCGCTCCAAATCCTGCTATCGTCTATTTCTTGCAATGTTTTCTCAAGATCGTCGGTCAAGACGGTGATATGCCCCATTTTTCTTTTCTCTTTCGCTTCTTTTTTTCCGTATAAATGAAACGACCAGTCCGGGTGGCGATGGAATTCGTTTAACGCCCCCTCTAAATGCTTGCCTAGAACATTGACCATAACAGCCGGTTTTAACAACTCCGTTTTCTGGAAAGGCCAATTGCAAATCGCTCGTATATGCTGTTCAAATTGAGACGCCTCGCAAGCTTCGATCGAATAATGGCCGGAATTGTGCGGTCTGGGGGCCAGTTCGTTTATATAAATCTCACCGTTTGAGCACACGAACATCTCCACCGCCAGCGTTCCGATCAGTTCCAAATAGTCGGCGATCTTGAGCGCCAATTTCACCGCTTTTTGTTTGACATCCCCGTCCACTCTTGCCGGAACAATGGTTTGATGCAAAATATTCTCGACATGAATATTTTCGCCAACGGGCAAAAAGCTGACTTCGCGATCCGGATTGCGAAATACAATCACTGAAATTTCCGTCGTAAATGGAATCCATTTTTCCAATACACACGGACCTGATTGCAGCAATTCGGCTGCCTTTTCGATCTCGCTTTCGCGGCGAATCACATACTGGCCTTTTCCGTCATAACCGCCTCTTGAGGTTTTTAAAACAGCAGGATAACCAAGCTTTTTTATCTTATCATATAGTTCGTTTTCTTCGTAAATCACTTCATAAGGGGCCACCGGCACACCCGCTTTTGTGATCGCATCTTTCTCTAAAATCCGATCCTGAGTAATGCGAATCAATTCGGCTCCTTGCGGAAGATAGGCTCTTTGCTCGAGCCACCGCAATGACTCATAATCGATGTTTTCAAATTCGTACGTGATCACATCGCTTATTTGAGCAAGCCGCGCCAAAGCGTTTTGGTCATCGTAGGCCGCCGTAATTTCCACATCAGCCACTTGACCGCACGGAGAATCTTCCGCAGGATCTAATACAGCGATTCGAAACCCTTTTTCTTTTGCTGCCAGTGCCATCATTCTGCCTAGCTGGCCGCCGCCAATAATTCCAATCGTTTTTCCTGGCATAATGACTGGATTAGTCAAGTTGATCACTGCTTTCTAGTACTTTTTCTTTCAGCTCAATTCGTCGGTTTTCCAATTTGCGGGCAATGTCGGGATTCTCAATCGATAATATTTGCGCTGCCAGCAAACCGGCGTTCGTGGCGCCGGCACGCCCAATCGCTACTGTAGCCACCGGGATGCCGCCGGGCATTTGTACGATCGATAACAGGGAATCTAAACCATTTAATGCTTTGGATTGAACCGGAACTCCGATCACGGGAAGAGTCGTTTTAGCCGCTACCATCCCCGGCAAATGCGCGGCTCCACCCGCTCCTGCGATAATCACTTTGATCCCTCGATCTCTGGCACTTTCGGCATAATCAAACATCAAATCAGGAGTGCGATGTGCCGAAACGACTTTTTTCTCATATTCAATTTCTAATTCATCCAATACTTCACAGGCGTTTTTCATCGTTTCCCAATCCGATGCGCTTCCCATAATCACTCCTACTTCCGCCGGCATTTCCATCCCTCCACATGATGCAGTCTTATATAACAAAAAACCCGGCTTCACATACTTTCTTTGAGAGAAAGCAGTGAATCCGGGTAAGAAAAGACCAATTAAAAGCCTTTTATGGCAGGACTCATCGAAGAAAGATTTCTTCTTCCAATGGCGCTGCACATGGAATGAACGGCTTTCAGAACATAGTGCAATCGCCATCCTGAAGATGCCTCTTTCATTCACAGTTTTCCAGATAGCTACTTTCCCTCATAGTCCGATTATTTACGGTAATCGGGTAGAGACTTACGAGCCATATTCTCGTGATTATATGAGGGCTATTGAGTTGACAACTCCATCTTAACAATGAAAACAAGCCATTGTCAACAAAATTTTTCGAACAATAAAAACAATCTTAATAGAAAATGTTCGGGTTTAACCTTCTTTTTTCCCTTCAAACTTTATGATTCGCCCAACAGGAACATATTCTATTTTTCCGTTTATGTTCTTTTCTTGAAAGATGGGTTCTTCCGTTCTTCTAACGGGTTTATATCCTTCTTCGGACATCCGGGCCAGTAGTTGATCAATGGTTTCATTTTCTTTCATCTCAAATATCTTCTTTTTACTCATCAGAGCAGCTTCCTTTTTCCATCATTCGACCATATCGATTGATACCTGTACAATTTATGGATAGAGTATTTTTACTGTTGCGTTTTATTTTAAATCATACAGCCTCTCTGTCAAGATGCTATAACGATTTGTTCTTCTCTGTCCTATAGCAGTAACAGCCGTTCCACATAGATTTGTAAAAACTTTATAAACATCTGCCGCACCTGTCTCTCGGCTTTGTGAACCATTTCAAATTCCCAACTCCTGTATCAAATGCTGAAATGTATAAAACGCCGGCTTCGGAGTATAATCATCCCGCATGATGCCAAATTGGTGAAAGAGATCATCTTTGGAACTGTCTGCATCCCTGAGACCAAAAAGCTCATAATGTGTGATATTGAGTTCTTGACGCAGATTATAAACGGTCCGTATGATCGTCTCTAGTACTTCAGATTGATGTTCGTAAGATCTGTCTTTACCTACAAAAGGGTTTTTGCCCGTAGGCCATCCGTTTTCTGTAATGCGAATAGGGATGGAATCAGGTATACCGGCTGTCCTGAGATTTACTTCGCGAAATCGCCGCAGAAAGTCTTCAACGGAAGACGGGACTTTTTCCAATGAGAGCGGCGGTTCAAATACATCTACATAAAAATTATGCGCGACATAATCCAAAGAATCTATGAAAACCTCTCCGCCAATTTCAGCAAGGTTTTCCCAAAAATGCGGAACCACTTTCGGACCGTTGTCCGGCACAGATCCAAATCCGATATCCACACGAACGTTTGCTGCTTTTGCTTCTTCTTTCGCTGCAATAACCCCCTGCACCAACAATGGCATGATGTTAGGGTTTGATCCGTCCATAAAGCTCAAATTAGGTTCATTCGTTATTTGCAGCGAATCAATATAAGAACCATACTCTCTAATGATTTTCCTAATAAGCGCGAGCCAGTGATTCATTTCTATGTTTGGAGCCAAAGAACCTACTACCAAGTCCCCCATTAATCCCAAACGAACATATTTCTCCACGATCGACAAAAGCTTCTCTTCCGAATCAGCAGGTCCTGTATAAACGAGATAAATTCTTGGCAACAGCGATTTAGATTCTCCTCGAAGACGTTTTAAGGCCATTTGAATTTGCTCATAGTTGTCTTGAGGTCCTACAGCCAAACCAGCAGGCGTACCAGCTACACTAAGCGGATAGATTCCAAACTGCAACCCGGATGAAAGCATAAAAAACGCTCCTTTTTCTTGTATTGGATAAAGCAAATAGTAAATATATATTTATTATTTATATGAAGAAATAAATATATATTTACTTTTTACCCTAAAATATTGATGAAAATAGATAATGTTTTTTCTATCACTCGTGTTAATAATAAATAATTATTTACTTTATTGTCAACGGGATTTTGGAATACAGAAGAGACGTACAGTACATTTTTACAACAAATTATTTTAGAAGGACCGGGAAAAGTCAGAGAAATCATGCGCCGAGCTATCCAGATTAATCCGTGAAAACGTCATTCACCTTTTAAAGAGGTTCCCGTACTCAGGTATTTTTGGATCTTATGATGCAATAATCAACAAAATCATTCTCGAAATCCATTAAGCAAAAAATTTCTCTTCCCTTACAAAATCACTACCTTGCAACAAAAAATCCACCTTCCTTACCTGCTCCAATTTCAACTCCCAGAAAGTAGCTTGAATCGATAAGCTCCTTTTCTCCTCTTCATTCCTTGGCTCAATATCAAAAATACGTTGCCAGCTATCCACAATTTTCTGATGATAATAAGGGTCCGGAAGCGGCTTTTGCTGATAATAATCCAGCCCTCTTTTCTTTATTTCTTTGTCGAATAATTCCCCGTCTTCTTCATTTTCTTCGAGGTACCAATAATTCAGTACGTAATGCCATTTATCAAAATCGCTCAAAACAACCTGTTCATCAGGTATGTCTATTTCGAGACGTACACCTCTCGTTCCTTTCTCCAGAAAACCCGAAAAACGGAGGTCCGGACGAATATGCACGCCATTCCATTGTTTCCATGCCCACACAGGGTACGATTCTTTTTCCGGTCTTGGTCCCAATCGTTTCTCCATTTCAATGATAAGCCAGTCGTACGAATCGAGGAATCTTCATAAACAAGCTCCTTCGCACCACGATAAAAACCTTGTTGCTGCAACCATTCCCACACTTCAACAGGATGGATAGTCCATAGTTTCATCTTCATACCCCCTTAAAAGGATCATGATGTAAAAAAGCTTTCCTGTACAGCCAAAAGGAAGGAGATCATTCGTCTACTATCATCAGGATGAATATAAAAACCAACCAAAAACCGCATAATAAAAGAGGACCTTCATGCCGAATGACAAAATCGTCTGCCCATGAACAAAGTTTAAAGCGTTATTTCTTCCTCCACTTTACTTATTCTAAATTCTTACCGAATGGCAATTTGTGTTTATAGAATATTTGAGCTCCTTGTGATCCTGACGATTTGAAACAAAAAAGCCGTTCACGCAAAAAGCATGAACGGCCTTCTTTACCCGGATATTTCATCTTTATCAATGAAGCGGACGTTAAGCAATGCAATCATCGCTTTCTGTCCTGATGGGCTATTTTTGAATCGAAATGATGTTTTCTTCTTTCAAATCGACTTTACCTTGCTTTTCAATTACAACTTGTTCCCCTTCTTGAAGGTTTGTAAAGATAATTGGAGTAATTACAGAAGGAGCCTTGCTTTTCACTAAGTCAAGATCCACTTTCAACAATGGCTGTCCGGCTTCAACATGGTCGTCTTGGTTTACAAGCGCCTCAAAACCTTCGCCATTCAGTTTCACTGTATCAATACCCACGTGAATTAAAATTTCTCTTCCGCCGTCGGACAAAATACCGATTGCGTGCTTAGTCGGGAACAGGTTCACAATTTTTCCGTTAACCGGCGATACAACAGTTCCTTCTTCCGGCAATATAGCAAAGCCGTCTCCCATCATTTTTTCTGCAAAGACTGGATCAGGAACTTCTGCAAGCGGCTTAATTTCCCCTTTTAATGGAGAAATAATCGCTTCATTTCGGTCAATTTCATTTTGAAGAGGCGTTGGATTCACTTCTTCTACTTGCTGTTTAACTTCCTGATTCATATCAGGAGTTGTTGCTTTGCGCGGCGCTTTGCCTTTCATAATATCTTGCATTTGCGTTTTAATGGTGTCGGAACGTGGTCCGAAAATAGCTTGAATATTGTTTCCAACTTCCAATACTCCGGAAGCGCCCAGTTTTTTCAAACGTTCCTTATCCACTTCTTTAGGATCATTTACTTGAACGCGCAGACGAGTGATACAAGCATCCAGCGATGCAATATTGCTTTGTCCGCCCATTGCTTCCAAAATATTGTAGGCAAGGTCTCCAGATCCGCTATCTGCTGTTTCTTTTCCATCGTTCGATTCTTCATCATCTTCGCGACCAGGCGTTTTTAAATTGAACTTGCGGATGGCAAATCGGAAACCGAAATAATAGATGACGGAAAAGACTAATCCGACCGGTATCACGAGCCACCAATGAGTTTGTGGATTCAAAACACCAAAGAGAATAAAGTCAATTAATCCCCCTGAGAATGTCAACCCGATTTTGACATTTAAAATATGCATAATCATAAATGACAGTCCGGCAAAAACAGCGTGAATCGCAAACAACACAGGTGCTACGAATAAGAAGGAGAATTCAATCGGCTCTGTAATCCCTGTCAAGAAAGAAGTCAAAGCCGCTGAAGCCATTAAACCTCCAACCACTTTTTTCTTTTCAGGTTTAGCTTCGTGGTAAATAGCCAGCGCAGCAGCAGGAAGACCAAACATCATAAACGGATATTTACCCGTCATAAATGTACCAGCCGTCAAATTCTTGACCCCATCTTTAATTTGAGCCATAAAGATCGCTTGGTCTCCGTGAACCACTTCTCCTGCTTTGTTCGTATATTGTCCAAACTCAAACCAGAACGGAGCATAGAAGATATGATGCAATCCAAATGGAATCAGCGAACGTTCAATGACACCGAAAATAAAGGCAGACAACGTCAAGTTTGCATTCAACAAGTTATTGGAGAAAGCATTTAAACCTGATTGGATAGGCGGCCAAATAACAATCATGATCAATCCAAGAATTAAAGAAGATACAGCCGTCACAATCGGAACAAAACGTTTTCCCGCAAAAAATCCTAAATAAGATGGAAGCTCAATATTAAAGTATTTATTGTAGAGAATTGAAGCTAATATACCAACAATAATCCCGCCGAATACACCGGTTTGCAGCGTAGGAATGCCGAGAACGGTTGCATAGGAAGGATCATGAGCAGCCATTTTAGGAGTGACACCAAGCACAACTCCCATCGTAACATTCATGATCAGGAAGCCGACGATTGCAGCAAGTCCAGCTACCCCTTCTCCTCCGGCCAAACCAATGGCAACCCCGACGGCAAATAGAAGGGCTAGATTCGAAAAGATAATTTCACCGGCTTCTTCCATTACTTTTGCTACCATTTCCACCCAACCGGTATGCAGAAACGGAGCAATATCGACTAGCGTCGGGTTTTGTAAAGCGTTTCCAAGAGCAAGCAAAATTCCGGCAGCCGGTAAAATGGCGACTGGAAGCATCAAAGCTTTACCCACTTTTTGGAGAACGCCGAAGAATTTCTTAAACATATACGTTACCTCCATTCTGTTATTGCATAAACAAAAAAGCATGAGTGAAGAAGCAATAAAAACAAGCAGTACAAAGGGTAGTGTTCCCTTGTGTTCTTGTTTCTATCAACTTCTTTACTCATGCCTGATCGAATCAGTAACACGTAAAGAATTGCTATTCTTTTGTTTCGCACGTAAACGCTGCAAATGCATCGTTAAATAAGTGGCTTCCGCTTCATAAACCGGTTTCTTCAGCGTCTGCTGCATAATTTTGATTAGCTTCCATGAAAGATTGTAGCATAGAGGGTATTCTTTTTTCAATAGTTCTTTTATTTTTTTTGAATCTTCCAATGCTTCTCCTTTTTGCACCCTGTCAATGGTATAGCGAAGATGGCGGATGAGCCGCATATATTCCACACTATTTCTATCGATTTCCATTCCAAGATTTTCTTCCATCGTGCGAACAAGAGTGGACAATAACTGGGAATATTGATTAATCTCCGAAAGTTGTTTATCTGTTAAGGCACTGTGAATATGCAAAGCAATAAAGCCTACTTCCCCTTCCGGCAGCTTGATGTTGGCCGCTTCATGAATAAAATCCACTACTTCTTCAGCGATTTCATATTCAAAAGGATACATCGTTTTTGTTTCATTTAGAAAAGGATTTTTAATAACCATTCCTTTCATAAGCCTGTTCATCGCGAAAAGCAGGTGATCCGTGAGCGCAACGTGGATATGCTCATTTAAAGTGCCGCGTGTTCGTTTTTTTATGATTTCTAAAGAGGAAATAATTACATTCAGCGTTTTTTCATCGAGGTAGGGCAATAATTTTTTGTAATGTTCTTGTTCATTTTCATTTTTGAGGACAAATATTTTTTCGATAATATCTTGATGGATCACATCTCCTTTTTTCCTTTGGAAACCGATTCCCTTCCCAATTAGTACGACTTCGTTGTTCTTGTCATCAGCAGCGATCAAAACATTATTATTAAGGACTTTTTTCACTACATATTTAACCATTTGAAATCTCCTCTTGTGATTCACCGCTGCAATAAGCAACAGCTTCGTCCTCCTTATATTAGTCTACCCATATTGTAATCAAGGATTTGCCTTTATACAATGAAAACCTTTTTACAAAAAAACGTCCCCCATTTGGAGGACGTCCTTCCTACTATTTCAAGAAAATAAAATATAATAAGAAAACAACAAACAAGAAATACATAAGCGGATGAATTTCTTTGGCTCTTCCTTTTACAATCATCGTAATAGGATAGAAAATAAATCCGATCGCGATTCCTGTCGCGATACTGTATGTCAAAGGCATACAAATAACGGTCAAGAAAGCCGGAACAGCAATTTCGAATTTCTTCCAGTCAATTTCTCCCAGAGACGATACCATCAACACACCGACAATAATCAAAGCAGGCGCCGTTACGTGTGAGGTAATAACCGAAAGCAACGGGTAGAAAAAGAGCGACAGCAAAAACAACACACCTGTGACAACAGCAGCAAATCCGGTTCTGGCCCCGGCAGCTACCCCCGCTGTTGATTCCACAAAAGAAGTCGTCGTGGACGTTCCGAGCACCGCACCAATCGCTCCTGCCATAGCATCTGAAAACAGCGCTTTTCCGGCTCGAGGCAATTGATTGTTTTTCATCAATCCGGCTTGATGAGCAACCGCCAAAAGAGTCCCCGCCGTATCAAAAAAGGCTACAAATAAAAAGGTCAAAACCACCATCAACATTTGCATCGTAAAAATTTGATCCGGCATATGGAAAATCGAAGTCACCGCAACGCCAAACACCGGTTTAATGCTTGGAATGCTGCCGATCACATGTTTCGGAAGAGGGATTAAACCGGTCAACATCCCGACAATAGCCGTAATGACCATTCCGATAAACACAGCGCTGTTAATGCCTCTCGTCATGAGAATGACCGTAATGATGATGCCGAAAATGGCCAAAAGCGTATTGCCGTTTGTCAAATCGCCAAGCCCAACTAAAACCGCATCATTATTCACGATGATTCCAGCATTTTGAAAACCAATAAAAGTAATAAAAAGTCCAATTCCTGCTCCTACTGCGTGTTTTAATTGAGCCGGGATAGCATTAATAATTTTTTCCCGAATTCCGGTAAGCGTGAGCAAAATAAATATGAGGCTTGCCAAAAATACTCCTGTCAGCGCAACTTGCCAAGAAATGCCGTAATTCAAAACAACCGTATAGGCAAAAAAGGCGTTCAAACCCAATCCCGGCGCGAGAGCCACCGGATATTTCGCCCATAATCCCATCAACAAGGAACCGAAAGCAGCAGATAAAGCCGTCGCAACAAACACCGCTCCGTGGTCCATTCGCATGGAATCCGGAAGATTCTTCACTGATGCAAGCGAAAGAGTGAGCGGATTCACGACCAAAATATAGGCCATAGCAAGAAAGGTCGTAATACCACCGATAATTTCCCTGCGGTAATTCGTCCCCAATTCATCAAAATGAAAATAATTTTTCATAATTCCCCTCCGCCATTATCACAAATACGTCACGAGGCAACCACACCGGCCAACAGGATGCCGCCGGGTGAAATCACCATTCGGGTGATAAAGCTATTCACCAAGCAAAATAAAAATACCCCAAACATTCGTTCGGGGCATGGCTTGAGGATAGAAAGATAAAAGGATGGGAATCCAATCCTGTTTACATTCCATTACCTCGTAGTCAAGCTATTTACGGCAGCTTGGTAGAGACTTCCGGGCCATATCCCCGTAATTATACGACGTAATGCGACAAATTATTTAATTCAACTACATTGTAGTGCTAAATGACGACGATGTCAACAAAATACGAACATTATTTTAAAATTATTTATTATCATTCGTGTTTGTCTCATTCTGCATTAAGGGCAGCAAGGCGAAGAGTTCCTTCGGAGGCCGGCTGCCCTTAAATGCCCGATTCGTTCCGCTGATCATCCTTATCTCACGGATGAATAGCGGGTCTTTATTCCCACTCAATAGTGGCCGGCGGTTTGCTGGTAATATCATAGACTACACGGTTCACATGGCTGACTTCGTTGACGATGCGTGTCGAGATCGTCTCCAGCACATCCCACGGAATTCTTGCCCAATCGGAGGTCATTCCATCGATGGAAGTAACCGCACGAATCCCGATAGTATAATCATATGTTCTCGCGTCTCCCATTACCCCGACGCTGCGGATATTAGGAAGAACAGTGAAATATTGCCAAATGTCGCGATCCAACCCAGCTTTTTTAATTTCTTCTCTTAAAATAGCATCCGATTCCCGAACAATTTCCAATTTTTCTTCCGTTACTTCTCCTAAAACCCGAATGGCTAGTCCCGGTCCCGGGAATGGCTGACGCCAAACAATTTCATCCGGAATTCCTAATTCGGTGCCCAATTTTCGCACTTCATCTTTAAACAACGTGTTCAGCGGCTCAATCAGCTTAAATTCCATATCTTCCGGCAGCCCGCCCACATTGTGATGGGATTTAATCGTTTGGGCTGTGGCCGTTCCGCTTTCAATAATATCCGTATACAGAGTACCTTGCGCTAAAAATTCAATTCCTTCCAGTTTGGCCGCCTCGTCATCAAACACATATATAAACTCATTGCCGATAATTTTCCGTTTTTTCTCAGGGTCGGAAACTCCCTTCAGTTTGTTCAAAAAGCGATCTTTTGCATCCACTTTGATCACGTTCATGTGAAAACCTTCCGCGAACGTTTTCATTACACTTTCGGCTTCCCCTTTGCGCAAAAGGCCGTGATCGACAAAAATACATGTCAATTGATCTCCGATGGCTTTATGTATAAGAACAGCCACAACAGAAGAATCGACTCCGCCGCTCAAGGCACAAAGAACCTTTTTATCACCAACGGTTTTTCGAATATTTTCTATTTCCATTTCAATAAAATTTTGCATGGACCAATCGCCCCGGCAGCCGCAAATGTTGAACACAAAATTGCGAAGCAGCTCGTTTCCGTAGACAGAGTGGCGAACTTCCGGATGGAATTGAACCCCATATAATTGTTGTTCTTGATGACTCATTGCCGCGATTGGACATGATGAACTTACCGCATCTACAGTAAATCCTTCAGGAGTTTCCATCACTAAATCGCTATGGCTCATCCATACCACTTGTTCTTCCGGTAGTCCATCCCAAAGAGGATTTTGGTTTTGTACCCGGATGGTCGCTTTTCCGTACTCCCGTTTGCTGGCAGGTTCCACTCTTCCACCGAAATGCTTTGTCATCAGCTGCATTCCATAGCAAATTCCTAGCACCGGGATTCCTAGATTAAAAATGTCTTCGTCGCAGCGAAAAGCATCTTCGGCATATACACTGTTAGGTCCCCCAGATAAAATAATCCCTTTTGGATTCATAGCTTTTATTTCTTCCGCCGTCAAAGTATGGGGATGAAGTTCGCTATAGACGCCAAGTTCCCGAATTCTTCTCGTAATCAGTTGGTTATACTGGCTGCCGAAATCAAGTACGACAACCATCTCTTGGTTTTCCCATTCCTTCTTTCTTTCCACAATATCCACCTCTCTATGTATGAAAAATAAGCTCTGTTCCTATGACGCAAGCTTTTCCCATGCAGCACAGTTTCTCCAGCAAATAATCATGTAACAGAGCCAAGAGATCACAAAAAAGTATTCAGGGGGAATTCCTTCCCCCTCTATTAAGTCCTTAATAGACTTTTATAAACCCGCCTTTTCAAGAAGACCAACGGAGGTCTCCTGCGGCCACTATTGCCATCTCATTGCAGCCATCCGGCAGCAATCCAATTTTTCTAAAGAACTGAAGATGAAATACTGATAGACCATAGACGCAACAAATTTGTCATCATTTTATATCTATCTGTAACCACGGTCAACCCGCCTTGCAATTGATTTATTATTCAGATAATAACTCACAATGAAGAAAACTCTTCTCCTGCTTTCTTTCCATTTCTTCAAACCAAAAAAGACAGGGAGCTCCACAAAAGGCTCTCTGTCTTTTCTATTAAAGGAAGAATCCACAAATTATTTCCAAAAGTCATCGAAAATCGTGATGGGAAGATGCCGTTTATGCTCTGTCTTTAAAAACCATCCTTCGATCGTTTTTCTCGCTTCTTCAGAAACGGTTTTGCCTTCCAGGTAGTCGTCAATTTCTTCATAAGTAACACCTAGTGCGACTTCATCCGGAAGCTGCGGACGGTTTTCCTCCAAATCGGCTGTCGGCACTTTTTTATATAAACGTTCCGGACACCCAAGTTCCTTTAACAGCATCTTTCCTTGGCGTTTATTTAAACGATAAATCGGAACAAGATCCGCACCGCCGTCGCCGTATTTTGTAAAAAATCCCGTGACCGCTTCTGCCGCATGGTCGGTTCCCAGTACGACTGCATTTCTCATCGCTGCGATGCTGTATTGAACTTTCATCCGTTCCCGAGCTTTTTGATTTCCTTTTTCAAAATCGGAAATTTCTACGCCGGCATCCTTTAATGCCTTTTCACTGGCATCTACCGCTTCTTTAATGTTCACTGTAACGACATCATCCGGCTGGATAAAGTTTAAAGCCACTTGGCAATCTTCTTCATCGAATTGTGTACCATATGGCAATCTGACCGCCGTAAACTGATAATCTTGTTTTCCTGTTTCCTCCCGGATTTCGTTAATCGCCATTTGAGCCAGCTTCCCGGTTAACGTGGAGTCTTGCCCACCTGAAATTCCTAGAACGAATCCTTTTATAAACGGATATTTCTTTAAATAAGCTTTTAAAAAGTCTACGCTTTTGCGAATTTCTTCTTTTGGATCAATCACCGGTTTTACTTTTAATTCCTCAATAATCCGTTTTTGTAAATCGGTCATCTTCTCCTTCTCCTTTCGTTTTGGTTGATAAACTAGATACAATTTTGTCCCGCACTTCTTGAATCTTTTTCATTTTATTATTCCAGCATTTTTCGCTTAAGTCCACCGGATATTCTTCCGGATTTAAAATTCGTTTATATTCATCCCATAAATAGTCTAAATTTTTTTGGACAAAAGATTGGATTTCTGCCAGCGATGGCAATTCATATACTAGCTCGCCATTGATGAAAATATCTTTTTGCAATTCCACCGCTTCAAAGTTTGTCACGAATTTGCTGACATAGGTATGAACAGGGTGAAACATTTTAATTCTTTCTTCTGCGGCGGGATTCTCGTCATAAAGGGTGATATAGTCGCCTTCCGATTTTTGGTTGCTTTTATTGATGATTCGATATACTTTTTTCTTTCCCGGAGTGGTTACTTTCTCGGCATTGCTGGAAATTTTGACCGTATCGATCATTTCCCCTGCCCCATTCTCTATCGAAGCTAACTTATAGACTGCTCCAAGCGCCGGTTGGTCGTACGCCGTAATCAAATTCGTCCCGACCCCCCAAGCGTCGATTTTGGCTCCTTGAGCTTTCAAATGCGTAATGGTGTATTCATCCAAATCATTCGAAGCAAAAATTTTCGCATCGTGAAATCCGGCTTCATCCAGCATTTCTCTCGCTTTTTTCGATAAATAGGTCAAATCGCCGCTATCTAAACGAATACCAATAAAGTTGATCGAATCCCCCATTTCTTTAGCGACTCGAATCGCTGCCGGTACACCGGAACGAAGCGTGTCATATGTATCCACTAAAAAGACGCAATCCTTATGGGATTCGGCGTATTTGCGAAACGCCGTATATTCGTCTTGATAAGCTTGTACCATGGCATGAGCGTGCGTTCCGGCTGTCGGAATGCCAAACAGCTTTCCGGCTCTGACATTGCTGGTAGCCCCGCATCCACCGATAAAGGCCGCTCTAGTTCCCCAAATGGCCGCATCCATTTCTTGAGCCCTTCTTGTCCCGAATTCCATGACCAAGTCTTCCCCAACGGCATGCTTGATGCGGGCGGCTTTCGTGGCTATCAACGTTTGATAGTTGACTACATTTAATAAAGGCGTTTCAACCAGCTGCGCTTGAATCAAAGGCGCCTCTATTGTAACAATTGGTTCATTTTCAAAAACCACTTCTCCTTCCCTCATCGACCGTACATTTCCTGTAAAAGTTAAATTCGACAAGTATTGAAGAAAATCTTCATCATAGCCTTCTACTTCGCGCAAATAAGCGATATCGCTATCGCTGAACCGAAAATTCTTTAAAAATTCAACAATTCTTTCTAACCCCGCAAAGATTGCGTATCCGCTTCCAAACGGCATTTTCCGGAAATAAAGATCAAACACCGCCTTTCTCTCATGGACACCGTCTTCCCAGTACGTTTTAGCCATATTAATTTGATATAAATCTGTATGCAAAGCAAGACTGTCATCTTGATATTTTCTCATCGTCCAAACCCCGTTTCCGTCATGAAATTACCTTTGCTCCGAGTGCATGTTGAAAGTGCTTCAACGCCCAATCATGTCCTGCTTCGTTAAAACTTGCCGTTCCCTTTTCGTATACAGCCAGTTTAAACCCTTTATTATAAGCGTCTACAGCGGTATGAAGCACACAAATATCGGTACAAACACCGCATAAATGAAGTTCATCTATGCCTCGAGCTCGCAGCTGAATCTCTAAGTCTGTACCTGCAAACGCGCTGTACCGTGTTTTGTCCATATAATATACATTTTCCTTGTTTTTCATCCGCTCATACAGTTCCCCTAATTGACCGTACAGCCTCCTTCCCTCCGAACCGGCAATGTTGTGCGGCGGGTATAATTGGCTTTCGGGATGATACGGATCCTGTTCCTTATGGATATCCACTGCAAATACTACAAAATCGCCGTTTTGAATAAACGTGTCTGTCAAAGAAGTAATGAATTTCTCAATCATTTGAGCAGGTTTTCCACACGTAAGAGCGCCATGATCCGCCACAAAATCGACAGTATAATCGATATTGATCAACGCTTTTTTCCCCATTGCCGAAGTCTCCTTTTTCCTTCTGTTTGCTTCGAGAGGCTCTGTGATATGTTGAACATGAAAGCCGGAAAAGAACTTTATACGTGATCAAACTGCAAAACTCTTGATTCTCATTATATATCCAAGACACCTTTTTCAGCATCGTTAAAGTTTCATAATGTCTATCAAGTGCGCCAAAAACCCAAATATAAGACAAGTCTACCGATTTCGTTCACAGAGCGTTCAAAAATGGCTTTATTTGTATAATATCTATTTTTAGGATCATTATAAAGAAGAAACGAGAAAAAAACAGCTGTAAGGGAGGTAAGAATCAAGATGTTGAATAAGAAAAAAGAACAGCAGCCGTCGCTTGCTCCCGGAATAGACGATGAAGAAGAATTGGATCAGCGGGCAACAGAAGAAGAAATAGAAAGGGGAGAATTTACCGAAGTCACGCATCTTTCCTACGATGAAGTGGATGAAAGCTAAAATGGGTTGACCGTTTCTCTCATTCTCAAAACAGAACCTTACAAATAAAAGGGAAAGGAAGAATAGACCTATGTTTACATTTTCCAAAAAAATCATGGCCATCATCTTCGTGTCCGTTGCGATGTTTGCTGCCTCAACCGTGCATGCAGAGACAAATCAAGGAAAAAGCAACGAAAAACCTGTCCAGCTGACCGAACAGCAAAAAGCCAAACTGAACAAACTTCACAAAGAACTATTGGAAAAAAGAAAAGAATTAATTCGCCAATATGTAGAATACGGAATCATTTCTAAAGAAAAAGGAGATGACATCATTTCCCATTTGGAAGAACATTACAAACACTTGCAGCAAAACGGCTTTTCCCCTCATTGGAATCACTCGGAAAAAGGCCACTGGCATCATAAACATCATCATGATGACAGCGATAACGAACAGCGCTGAAGGCACACCCTTTCAGCGTTTTTATCTTTCTTACACCGTTTTTTTAAATTGTAGGATTTACCTCCCTGCAAAGTTTTCTTTAATTAAGATGATCAGATAGTGTTCTCTCAAAGACAAAACGTTTCGTTTTCAATATTTGGTATTTAGAGAGGCTTCCCGAAGCAACGATGATCGCATTGGTCTATTTTTATTTTGCTGCTTTTATCAGTCTCAAAAAACCATTCACCTTCATGAAAGACATATTTAGAAAAAATTTTTTAAAGGAAGTCATAGATTTGAACTCAATTGAGCATATTAACTCCTAGATTTCATTCCATTTTTTAAAATAGGAGGACTTCACTTGCTTGATGCTAAAACTATTGAAATCGTACAATCCACTGCACCGGTTCTAAAAAAACACAGTAAAGAAATTGGAAAAAGATTTTACCAAATCCTATTCTCAAAAGCTCCTGACTTGTACAATATTTTTAATCAAACCAATCAAAAAAGAGGAATTCAGCAGGAAGCATTAGGTTACGCTGTCTATGCTGCTGGGGAACACATTACCAATCTAGATGCTATCAAGCCAGTGATCACAAGGGTTACAGAGAAACATCGCGCCATAGGGATTAAACCTGAGCAGTATCCACTTGTAGGCGAAGCGTTGATGCAAGGTGTAAAAGAAGTTCTGGGTGATGCCGTCACGGATGAAGTTCTCGATGCATGGAAAAAAGCTTATGACTATATTGCAGATGCATTCATTGACATTGAAAAAAAACTCTACGAAGAAACAGATCATCAGCCTGGTGGATGGAGCGGCTATCGAAGCTTTTTAGTGGATCAAAAGGTAAAAGAAACGGATGCCGTAACTTCTTTTTATTTAAAGCCGAAGGACGGTAAAGCAATCCCTACCTATAAACCTGGGCAATATCTAACTATAAAAGCTGAAATTCCTGGAGAAAAATATACGCATATTCGTCATTACAGTCTTTCTGATTCACCTGGAAAAAACTATTACCGAATCAGTGTAAAACGTGAAGATGCACATGGGGATGCTCCACCAGGAATTGTATCGAATTATTTACATAAACAAGTCCAAGTTGGAGATACTCTTCAATTTTCTGCTCCTGCTGGAGACTTTGTGCTCGATGACAGTGATTTACCTGTAGTTCTGATTAGCGGAGGAATTGGCATTACGCCATTACTTAGCATGTTAAATTCCATTGCAGAAAGTAAGTCACAACGTCAGGTTACATTTGTACACGCAACAGCCAACAGCCAAACACACGCTTTTAAAGACCATGTGAATCAATTAGAAAAAAGTCACCCAAACATCAAATCATATGTATGCTATGATTCACCAACAAAAGAAGATCGGAACTCTAAAAAATTCGATAAAGAAGGGTACATTGATTTAGACTTTCTACAATCTATCGTTCCATCAAAAGAATCCGTTTTTTATTTCTGCGGACCGATTCCTTTTATGAAAAACATTCAATCGGCGTTGCAACAATGGGGAATTCCGAATGAGCACATCCATTTTGAAGCATTCAGTCCGATCGCTATTTTAGGAGAAAAATAAGGCAGGCTGATTAAACTTCGGTATCGGGGTGCAGTGGTCTGCTTTGTAAGACTTATAAGAAGTCCCTCTCCCTCCTGTTTTTCAGAGATGGAAAGGGACTTCTTTCTATGCCCTTTGTTGAAAACAACAAGTTTGGTCATCATGATTAGATTGAGTTCTCCACCAAACTTTGTCTCTCTTTTTAATCTCCTCATCCCACTTGTTCGCTCTTCTCAAATAATGCCGGCAATTCTGCTTCATAGTTTTCGCCAATGATTCCATTTTCGGTAATAATCGCTGTAATCAGTTCGTGGGGGGTGACATCAAAAGCCGGATTGTAGACTTCCACCCCTTCAGGAGCAATGCGTTTGCCTGCGATATGGGTAACTTCTTCCGGATTCCGTTCTTCAATCGGAATATCTCTTCCCGTTTTGGTTTCTAAATCAATCGTGGATAATGGCGCCGCGACGTAAAATGGAATGCCGAACGATTGTGCCAGTAAAGCCAGTCCAAATGTTCCGATTTTATTAGCGGTATCTCCGTTAGCGGCAATTCGGTCCGCACCGACGATGACGGCCGAAATGTTTTTGGCGTAAATCGTCTGCGCCGCCATATTATCCGTGATAAGCGTAACATCCACACCGGCTTGCATGAGCTCCCACGTGGTGAGTCTTGCTCCTTGCAAAACCGGGCGCGTTTCTGAGGCAAATACTTGAAGATGAACTCCTTTTTCTTTGGCTAGATAAAACGGAGCAAGCGCCGTACCGTAGCGAGCCGTTGCAAGGGAACCGGCGTTGCAAATCGTTAAGATGCGGTCGCCGTCTTTAAAAAGCGACAATGCATGCTCTCCGATGCGGCGGCATACGTCTTCATCCGCCACTTGGATGCGAATCGCTTCATGAACGAGCATCGTTTTCGCTTCGTTGACAGAAATGGCGTCTTCAATGCTTGATGCAAGACGGTTCAGCGCCCAAAACAAGTTAACCGCCGTAGGCCGCGAGCTGGCTAAATAGTCGATGTCTTTTTGAAGCTGTTGTTTAAATTCAGCCATCGAACTTGCCTCGTAACGTTGAGCCGCAAGAGCAAGCCCGTAGGCAGCCGTCATGCCGATCGCAGGAGCCCCTCGAACTTTCAAGGTTGAAATGGCATCCCATACATCTTCAATTTCCTTTAATTCTAAATATTCAGTCTCCTCCGGCAACTTTTGCTGATTTAAAATTGTGATATGCGTATCGTTCCATTCAACCGAACGCGGAATCATGAATCGTTCAGTCATAGCTGTCTTCCTTTCGTTTAGTTAGTCGGTGTCAATGATGCCTGTAGGAAAAGCGGACGAACTTCTTGAATGTCATTGAGCGAATGTCGCTGTAAAATAAGGCTGCGTCCGAGACGAAGGGCACGGCGTTTCGCACGAAGACGTTCCTCTTTGTCTTCAATACCGTCAAGGTCAGCGACATGTGCTAAACCGATGGTGCGGCGAATCACTTCGCATCCGGCAAATCCAATCGCATCGACAAATGTATGGTGCAAAACGTCCTGCAATAACTTCGATGTCTTGGCGTAAGGCTCGACATTGTGCTGCTCCCAAAGGTCGGAAAATACGCTTGCAAATACTTCCCAAGTGTTTTCGATATGGTCAAATAAAAACTCTTGGTCTTGTTGCGGACGGGACAGCGCATTCAGCAGCAAATTAGCGATAAATTGACCGAGATCAAAACCAAAAGGACCGTAAAAGGCGAATTCCGGATCAATCACTTTTGTCTCTTTATCGCTGCAAAAAATACTGCCGGTATGTAAATCGCCGTGAATCAGCGCATCCCCTTCTGTTAAAAACTTTCGCTTTAATTTTGCCACTTCAAGATGAAGCTCATCATCGTTCCAAAGCGCTTTTGCATCTTCACGCAGCTCCTCTTCAAAATCGTTTGTATCATAATCAAAGAACGGATCGGTAAAGACAAGATCTTCCGTGATTTTGCATAGTTCAGGGTTGATAAAACTTTGAAGAAGCTGTTTTTTCTCTTGTTGATTCATCCCGAAGTCAGACGTATAAAATAACGTTTTGGCTACGTATTCACCGATGTGCCGTGACAAAAGCGGATACGTTTTTCCTTCTATAAGCCCTTTTCGAGCAATTTGTAAATGAGATAAATCCTCCATGACGGTAATGGCAAGAGATTCGTCGGAATGGTACACTTCCGGAACGTATTCCGGAACGAAGCCGGCAAATGTACGCAACGCATTGCTTTCTATGGTCGCACGCTTTAACGTAAGAGGCCAGCTTTCACCAACGACTTTCGCGTACGGCAGCGCTTGTTTGAAAATCACTCCTTTGCCTGTTTTTTGGTCAACGATACGGAAAACGAGATTTAAATTTCCATCGCCAATTTCCCGGCATACCAGCTGGGCTTCTTCTGAAAATAAGCGCAATCGAACGGCAAGAGAAATCGCGTCTTTTTCTGTTAATGGTTCGTAAGCGGATGGATTTGAAACGGCCATGTAGGAACGCCTCCTTTGGAAAAAATCGAGTAGGAGGGAGCGATTAACTCCCGTCCTCTCACACCACCGTACGTACGGTTCCGTATACGGCGGTTCAATTAAGATAATTGACGCAAGTCTTTATAACTTCCGTGAATAGCTGTTCTCTTTATGCCAGTGGTCACTCCACCCTCCAAGAGGTCTCCCACGGGATTCACCGCTTCCTCCCTCAAGTGAGGTACTACGTTTTCTGTGTTCATCATGACTCACTGAATACCAAGGGCTATTCTCTCTTAATTGTTCGGTCCTTCTTAGTTGTTCTAGACCAACTAATACTATGACCTCTGCTGACTTCTGACGGTTCAGCTACTTATCACTAAGTAGGTTATGAAGAGTACTTCACATATCCGCCAGACCTCCCCGGGTAAGTACATGCACTTTCACACCATCTATCCGCCTCATTTACTCGATATGACCTTCGACAGAAAGAGCTTTGTTTTGTTATGCAAACTCACTCAATCATACCTAGCCTTATATGAGGTTCGTGTTCCTCGGACCGGTGTTTTGCCTCCAGCTTCCTTCAGATTCCGCGTCACCACGGACACCCTTGCTCTTGGCTAACCTCTACTTCTGTCTTCGGGGTTCGGGACTTACACCCTATAGTTCATGTACATGCCGGGCGCACATAAAAAGCCTCTCTCGTTTATCGAAAGAGGCTTGAAGATTCTTCTTCTCACCTCTTATCTTTCAGAAAGAATGACTCTCTCTGTTGGACTTAGCACCGTGCCTTGCGGAAGATTCCTTCCGGCGCTTTTCTGCGCCCTATCTCACGATAGTATTACGGTCGGTTGCTGGGCTTCATTGGGCCAATTCCCTCAGCCAACTCTTGATAAGAGTATTGATCAGCTATTATTCGAATTTTCGTTATTGCTTTAATTATTGGCGGATTCTCATTTGAGTGAAATCATACATCGAAGTTCGAGTGATTGTCAATCCTTTTTTAAAAAATTTTTTCATTTGTTCTGTAATGTTCCGGACGACGGTCGCTAAAAATCGGGATTTGCTCACGTACTTCTTTGACTTTTTGCAAATCGATTTCAGCTATGAGGGAGCAAGGATCTTCTTTTGCTTCCGCAAGAATTTCCCCCCACGGATCGATGATAAGCGAATGTCCGGCGAACGTATTATTCGGGTCGCGGCCGGCGCGATTACAGGCGACAACATAACATTGATTTTCAATGGCACGCGCTTGAAGCAACGTACGCCAATGAGACAGACGCGGCAACGGCCATTCGGCAACGACAAACAACACTTCTGCTCCTTGCAAGGCATGTACGCGAATCCATTCCGGAAAACGAATGTCGTAGCAAATCACACCGGCACATAATGTATTTTCAAGTGTAAATAATCCTGGTGTATCTCCGGATCGCAAATAAAGATGTTCATCCATCAGTTGGAAAAGATGCAGTTTGCTGTATTCGCCTACAATATCGCCGTTTCGATCGGCCACGTACATCGTATTCGTCGTTCCATCATTTGTTTTTTTGGCGATGGAACCGGCGACAATGTGGATGCGATGACGACGCGCAAGCTCACTAATGAATGCTTTTGTTTCTTCGCCTTCCTTATCCGCAATTTCATCCAGACGCGTTAAATCATAGCCCGTTGTCCATAATTCCGGAAGAACGATGATGTCAGGGTGTTGAGCGGCTATTTTTTCTACTTCGTTTTGAACAAGCTGTCGATTTTCCAGCGGAGCGCCAAAAGCAATATCCAGTTGAAGACAAGCAATTTTGAATGTCATAATCATTCACCTCAAAAAATTTTGACTTTACAATTTGATTTTTACGATATATGATGTTTGACTAGAATTTCAAGAAAATTTTGAGTAGGTGTAAACGATGAAACATTTCGCACAATCGGAACTGCTGCAGAAACTGCCAAAACAGTTTTTTGCGTCTCTTGTCGCCAAAGTGGAAAACGTGAAAGCCCAAGGACATGATGTCATTAACCTCGGTCAAGGGAATCCGGATCAGCCGACGCCATCCCATATTGTGGAGGCGATGCAAAAGGCAGTCGCCAATCCCCGTTATCATAAATATTCGCCGTTCCGCGGCTATTCGTTTTTTAAAGAAGCGGTCGCGGCCTTTTATGAACGTGAATATGGGGTGAAACTGGATCCGGAAAAAGAAGTGGCGGTTTTATTTGGAGGAAAAGCAGGACTTGTGGAAATTCCGACCTGTTTGCTGAATCCGGGTGATCTTGTTCTCGTTCCTGATCCGGGATATCCGGATTATTGGTCGGGTGTCGCTTTGGCACAAGCCGAAATGGCGATGATGCCGCTTCGCGCTCAAAACCATTTTTTGCCGGATTACAACGAAGTCTCAAAGGACGTGGCAGAAAAAGCAAAATTAATGTTTTTAAACTATCCAAATAACCCTACCGGAGCGGCGGCATCGAAAGAATTTTTTATGGATACCGTTTCGTTTGCCGCAAAACACGATATTTGCGTCGTGCATGATTTCGCCTACGGGGCAATCGGATTTGACGGCAAAAAACCGGTCAGTTTCCTCCAAGCAGAAGGGGCTAAAGACGTCGGCATAGAAATATATACGTTCTCGAAAACCTTTAATATGGCCGGCTGGCGAGTGGGAGCCGCAGTTGGAAATGAAAGTGTCATCGCAGCGATTAACTTGCTTCAAGACCATTTATACGTCAGCTTGTTTGGTGCGATTCAAGAGGCAGCGGCTTGTGCGCTTCTTTCTTCACAAGAGAGCGTGAAAAAGCTTGTTTCGCTATACGAGTCGAGACGGAATACGTTTATTCGTGCTCTTTCGCAAATCGGTTGGGATGTCACGCCTCCTGCTGGCTCATTTTTTGCGTGGCTTCCTGTACCGAACGGCTGGACATCAGAGCAATTTTCTGATTTTCTACTCGAGAAAGCGCATGTGGCGGTTGCTCCTGGAATCGGATTTGGAAAACACGGAGAAGGGTATGTGCGCGTCGGTTTATTAACGAGGGAAGAACGGCTGGAAGAAGCTGTCCAACGTATTGCGAAGCTTGGTCTTTTCCATGTCGCAAAAAAATGATTGACACCGATAAAAATTCCTGTCATAATACAAATCAAATTTACCGATACTAAGAAAATTTTGAAAAGTCAATACATGATTCAAGCATTCTTATCAAGAGCAGGTGGAGGGACGAGCCCTATGAAGCCCGGCAACCGACTTAACAATCGTTAAGCACGGTGCTAATTCTTGCAGCGATATGCTGAGAGATAAGAAGAGTGTGAACCTCTAGCCTCTTCTTATGAAGAGGTTTTTTTATTGAACTTAGAAAGAGGGATGAACATGAGCCAAGTCATTGCCACCTATCTTATTCACGATGAGAAAGATTTGGAGAAAAAAGCAGAAGGAATTGCTCTTGGCCTCACGGTTGGTTCTTGGACCAATTTGCCGCAGCTGCAAAAAGAACAATTGCAGAAGCATAAAGGAGAAGTCGAGAGCGTCACACCGTTGGAAGAGGACGAGCGAGTCAATGAGTATCTGGGCAAACGTGTGAAGCGAGGACTTGTCCGCATTGCGTATCCAAGCCTCAATTTCAGCGCCGATTTACCGGCGATTTTAACAACCGTATTCGGCAAGCTGTCGCTCGATGGCGAAGTGAAACTGGTCGATCTTGCTTTTTCTGAAGAATTAAAAAAACAGTTTCCCGGTCCGCGCTTCGGAATAGACGGAATTCGCCAAAAAGTCGGCGCCGATCATCGTCCGCTTCTCATGAGTATTTTTAAAGGAGTCATCGGGCGTGATTTAGATTATTTGTCGGAGCAGTTAAAACAACAAGCCCTCGGCGGAGTCGATCTCGTGAAAGACGACGAAATTTTGTTCGAAAACGACTTAACTCCGTTTGAAAAGCGAATCGCCAACGGGAAAGCCGTGCTGAACGACGTATACGAAAAAACAGGAAAGAAAACGTTGTATGCGGTCAATTTAACGGGCAAAACATTCGAGTTAAAAGAAAAAGCAAAACGCGCGGCGGAAATCGGTGCCGATGTGATTCTTTTTAACGTGTTCGCTTATGGATTAGACGTATTGCAAGGCTTGCGCGAAGATGAAGACATTGCCATTCCGATTATGGCCCATCCAGCTGTCAGCGGTGCACTTACACCATCAGAGTTTTATGGCATCAAAAGCCCGCTCTTGCTTGGAAAATTGCTTCGATTAGCCGGAGCCGATTTTGCTCTTTTCCCATCGCCATATGGAAGCGTCGCCCTTGATCGAAGTGAAGCGCTCGGCATTGCCGACGAGTTGACGAAAGAAGATGAGCATTGGAAACGATCTTTCCCGGTTCCATCTGCGGGTATCCATCCAGGTCTAGTGCCGCTTTTAATTCGCGATTTTGGAATCGATAGCGTCATTAATGCCGGCGGCGGAATACACGGCCATCCGGATGGAGCTGAAGGCGGCGGAAAAGCATTCCGTGCAGCGATTGAGGCCGTGCTGGCAGGAAAAACTCTGGAAGAAGCTGCCAAAGACCATAAAGAGTTGAAAAAAGCTATTGATTTATGGGGCGCGCACGAGGTGGCAGTATGACAAAACCAATCATTTTTTGCGATTTCGACGGAACCATTACCACCCAAGATAATATCGCTGCGATTATGAAACAGTTTGCTCCTCCGGAATGGGAAATGCTAAAAGACGATATATTGGCGGAGCGGCTGACCGTTCAAGAAGGTGTCGGAAACATGTTTTCCCTCCTTTCTTCCGAATTGAAAGAAGAGATTACGGACTACGTTTTACAAACGGCCCGTATTCGCGACGGCTTTCGGGAATTTGTCGATTTTACAAGACAACACGACATTCCGCTCTATGTAGTGAGCGGCGGCATTGATTTTTTCGTCTATCCGATTCTGGAAGGGCTTATCGAAAAAGAACGCATTTTTTGCAACGGTTCAGATTTTAGCAATGAAACCATTCAAATTGTTTGGCCTTATTCGTGTGATGAACATTGCCAAAACGGTTGCGGCTGTTGCAAGCCGTCGCTGCTGCGGAAGCACTCAAAACCGGATGGATTCCATATCGTCATAGGAGATTCCATTACGGATTTAGCTGTGGCAAAATTAGCGGACCATGTCATTGCTCGCGACTTTTTACTGGAAAAGTGCAAGAAACTAGGCATTTCCCATTCACCGTTCAACACGTTTTTTGATGTAGTGGAGGTGTTTGTGAAGCTGGAGGTGGGAGCATGAGTGAACTTGAGAAAAAATGGAAGGAACTTGCCGATGTGAAAGCGGAGTTGGCCGAGCGCGATTGGTTTTTTGCAACAAGCGGGAACTTATCGATTAAAGTTTCCGATGATCCTCTCCACTTTCTTGTTACCGCGAGCGGAAAAGATAAACGAAAGCAAACCGATGAAGACTTCCTTCTCGTAGATGCGCTTGGCCATCCGGCTGAAGAGACCCATTTAAAACCTTCAGCGGAAACGCTTTTGCATGTGGAAATTTATAACAGAACCAATGCAGGCTGCGGCCTCCATGTCCATACCATCGATAATAATGTCATTTCTGAATTATACGGTGACATTGGAGAAGTGGAATTTAGCAATCAAGAAATTATAAAAGCGTTCGGACTTTGGGAAGAAGACGCTGTGATTCGCATTCCAATCATCAAAAATCACGCTCATATTCCAACGCTGGCGAAAGAATTCGCCCGGCATGTGCATGACGATGCAGGCGCCGTCCTCATTCGCAATCACGGCATTACCGTATGGGGGCGCACCGCATTTGAAGCGAAAAAATATTTGGAAGCATATGAATTTTTATTCAGTTATCATATCAAATTAAGGTGCCTGACCCCACTTTCGCTTTAAAGCACAAAAGGGATAAGCAAAAATAAAGGAGGAAGAAAAATGGCAACGATTCGTTTACATGAAACAAATGAAAGAATTACAAAGGAAGAAGAAGTAATCCAATTTTTAGACGAGCAAGGCGTTATTTACGAAAAATGGGATATTACCAAACTCCCGGAACATTTGCGTGAGAAATATTTGCTTACGGAAGAAGAAAAAAATGAAATTTTAGAAACGTTTAAAGAGGAAATTGCGGATATTTCCGAACGTCGCGGCTATAAAGCGCAAGATGTCATTTCTTTATCTGAAAATACACCGAACTTGGATGAATTGCTCACAAATTTCAAGCGTGAACACCATCACACAGATGACGAAGTCCGCTTTATTGTCAGCGGCCACGGAATCTTTGTGATTCAAGGAAAAGACGGAAAGTTTTTTGACGTCGAGTTAGAGCCGAGCGATTTAATTTCCGTTCCCGAAAATACGCGCCACTATTTTACACTGCAAGAAGATCGTCGCGTTGTCGCCATACGCATTTTTGTCACAACTGAAGGCTGGGTGCCGATTTACGAAAAAGAAGAAACCAACGCCTAATATCCCCTCACCCCTCTTCTACTAAATCAGAAGAGGGGTGTTGTTATGAATTAACAGTGACAAAGCCCTCGACATTCTAGTAAAAGGCATTTCTTATATTTCAATCGAAATAGGAAAAAGCGACTATCCATATTACTTAGCAAAAGATATTTACTCTCCACTGCTTCCCCTTGTACTATCTATTTTTTACCAATACAACTTTCTATTGAACCCCTTGCCATCATTAAAAAAAGCAATTCATCACATGCAAAAATCGCGAAATCAAATCATTAACTTGGTAAAAAAGGAACAAACGTTCGTAATAATCTATGAAAAAAAATAAACACGTGATATAATAGAAATACAATAGCTACGGGAAAAGCTCAAGGGTGGTCGGCATTTTACCCCTAAAAGAGAGGGGGTGATGCCGATGACGGTATTTCAAGCATTGATGTTTGCACTCACTTTCGCAAGTCTCATTGTTTCGATACTGTCATATCACCAAAGAAAATAATCCACCCTTGAGTTAACGAGACCGGGTGGATTATGGATTCTTTCTGCCTTGTCGATCCCCCTTGAAGGGAACCGTCTATTGTATAGTCGAAGGTGTTGCTGCACCTTCATTTTTTATTATCATATGGAATTACTCAATACTATTATACATGATGAGCATAAGTGTTGTAAATTATATCTCTTCTGAATGCTGTTCGCTGCAGCGAGACTCCTCTTTTTTCATGTTCTTCTGCTTTTGCTGCCGCTACAATCACGTTTTATACGATTTCCTCTTTTTCATTTCCATCTGCTCTTTGCTATTCTTGACGTAAAAGTAAACATTTTATTATAAAGTACAAAACTTTATCGACAAAATTCGATATGTTATGATATGATTGGGCAAATTTTACGAAAGTAAAAGACGCAAAGCCACGGGCCTAAAACAATCTATAGATTGTCATGGTAGCCGGGCTGCCAAGATTTATTCTTGATAAATCTTGTTCAAAACTGCAATTCCTTTCTTAATATTTGCCTAAATTTTAGGAAAGGATTGGATTCAATTGAAAAAAACGTTTACAACTGTCCTTATTGCGGATGACTCTCAGTTTATGAGGAATCATTTAAAACAACTTTTGTCCAATGACAACTTCAAGGTTGTGGCTGAGGCTTCCAACGGTTGTGAAGCCATTACACTCTATCAAAAAGTTCGTCCTGATGTTGTATTGCTTGACATCATCATGCCTTATAAAAATGGATTAGACGCTTTAAATGAAATCAAAAAGCATAATCCGAAAGCCAAAGTTGTCATATGCTCCTCCATGGGACAAAAAACTTTGATCATGGAAGCTCTTAAGCTAGGTGCCACTGACTTTATTGTGAAGCCTTTCTTTCAAGAATTAATTCCCATTTTGAAGAAAATTACTAGTTAAATCGAAAAGAAAACTTTCCCTCTATTTGCTTTACTAGCCATTTTATTTTTTCCAAAATAAAAACATGGTAAAATTGGAATTGTATATTGAAAAAATCGTAAAATTAAGATAATAATAATTTGGAATAAATGAGAACTTGCTAGGCGTGCTGCCCTCCATTCCAGCGTAATGAGCAGACATGGTAACTGGGAAAAGACCGGATCCATTAGTATTCGATGAGCTTATCTTGAAGATTTATTTTTTTGCATGTTATCTAGTACTATATTCATAGGTCTATTGGAGATGAATTCATGTACGAGAAAAGGCTATTTCATTCCAATAACGACCGTGCTAATTAAGTACTTTTATCAGATCATGTTGTTAAAACACTCATTAACTTTGCTTGAGTGTTATCCAAGATAGCTCTTTTCTCGAGGCCTGCCCTTTAAAAGTAAATAATGAAACGGCTATGATAACCTTTATAATTCACATACAAAATTTACTTTAGGGGGAATCATCATGAAAAAATGGTTTGGAATCTTAGCTTCTGGTTGTTTGATTTTAGGATTTTCTGTTTATTCCAGCCACGATACAGAGGCAGCAGTCAAAACCAAAACGTTCAAAAACTGCACAGAAATGAACAAAGTATACAAAGGTGGAGTTGCCCGTTCTGCAAGCGTAAAAAACAAGGGTGGAAAAACGCGCTATAAGCCATATGTTTCACAAGCTTTATATGATGCAAACAAAAAATTGGATCGGGATCACGATTTTATCGCGTGTGAAAGATAAATTCTGTATCCAAAATCTTTCAGTTAGGGGTGTTATTCAATGCCCAATATTATAGCAGGCTGCTTGGGGATCGTACTATTGCTAGTTTTATTATCTCTAGCAATAATAGTCATTAAATGGTTATTTATTAATATTTTGGGAGTTATCGGGATTATAGCCATGGTAGCAGGCATTGGCTTATTGAGTCAAAAAAATAAAAAATCCATCTCGATATCCACTTTTCTTTTCGGTTCTTTATTAACGCTTTTATGGTTTTCGCTAAAGGAACCATTCAATACATTAGCAGTATTTTTTATAGTTGCGTTCCTTGCGGCTTTAATTGCCACAATTATTTTTGGAATCAAACGAAATCGGGCTTGGAAGCAACTCTCCATAGCATCAATTGTTTTATTGGTTCTATCTGTAGTTTTTGCGTCAAATGCACCAGATCTTGAGAAAGACAAATCCCATCCAAATAAAACAGAAGTTGCTTCTACTGAGACGAAACAAAAATCAGATGATAGCAAAACTACTAAAGAACATAATGTTTCCAAAGAAAAACGTACACCAGTTTCTACCCCGTCATTAAAGTCATCATCTTATGATGATACGAATAAAAACTTAATTCCAGTTACTCTCATTGAAACTGTAGACGGTGATACCATCAAAGTTAACTACAAAGGCAAAGAAGAAACGGTTCGCTATTTACTTGTTGATACGCCAGAATCGAAAAAGCCTGGCACATGTGTTCAACCGTACGCTAAGGCTGCAGCAGAAAGAAACCGTGAATTAGTAAATAGCGGCAATCTGTCCCTTGAATTTGACAAGGGCAGCGAAAGAGATAAATACGGACGTCTACTTGCATATGTGTTTGTTGACGGTAAATCTGTACAAGAAGAACTGTTGAAAGAAGGATATGCCCGTGTTGCATACATATACGACCCGCCGTACAAATATCTATCAACATATGAAAATGATGAAAAAGCAGCTCAAAACAAGCACTTAAATATATGGTCAGAACCAGGCTATGTGACGGACAAAGGATTCAATGGTTGTGCAGCCGATCAAACCGCAAGTCATCACACGTCACACTCAACACATTCAACACAAAGTTCTCATACAAGCGTTGGATCAAGCTCTAGCTCTAATAACAACGCCAATACACAACCAACTGCTCCTTCTGCAACAACACCAAGTACTGGCCAAACAGATTTTGCAAATTGTACTGAACTTAGAAAAGTCTATCCAGATGGAGTTCCCGCTGGTCATCCAGCTTATCAACCTAAATTAGATAGAGATCACGACAATTATGCGTGTGAAAGAAATTAAGATAGCCCTCTCGGGGGCTTTTCTTTTTTCTCTGTAAGTCCCGCAAAAATAAAAAAGGTGATAAAGAATCTGTGTATCTACCAAATACTCCTCCTGAACCAATAGCAGGTCAGCGACGCCAATTATCTCTTAAGGATGATCGTAAAAAGAGGTTTGCCAAAAGTTTGGTGAGGGTGAGGCTTACGAGAAACCTCTAAAATTTATAAATCGGCACCAAAAAGGCACCAAAATTGATAGTTTGTTGCAATGGGTATAAGGAGATTCTACAATTTCTGTCCAGCACTGCTGAAAAGCATATCAAGGATCGTCAATCTTTTTGAATGCTAGTCGAGAACTAAAAAAACTTCTGCGATACGAGCAGCATTCACCTGATTAGAATATAACTTCTAACACAACTAATCATTTTCCCTAATATACTCCAATACCAACCACGGTTGTTAATTCTCAGTGATTTTACCATTTTCTCTACTGTTGCAAGTATATAACGCCATCTCTTGGTATCAAGGACAACAAATTTATTAAAGCAAAATTGTTATGTTCTGATTTAATTATTTTTTCTTATTCATTTCAAATATTAGATATATAGAAAGGCCAATTGGTACCGTCAAGAATTTTGTGTTATGTAAGATAGATAGGGTATCTCTGAAATGGATTTGGAATGGATAGGGGTTCGATTTCCTCTACACAGGAGACTGAATATTCAGTCTCCTGTGTGGAAAGGGAGAATCCCTTTATTTTGTTCGTTTACAATATTTGGTTAGTTATAACGTTTTTCAAACATTTGTTGAAGGGTTTCATAGGCTTCAGCAAATCCTCGTAATTTTCGTCCTGCCCATTTCTCATTAAAATCTTGGATGGTCAAATACACGACTTTTTCAGCGGCTTCTAAACTACTCAAACTGTTCATCGGCTTTAGACGTTTCCGAATCTCTTTGATCGTTCGTTCAATGGCATTGGTCGTGTAAATCACACTTCGAATACTGCTTGGATAATCCATAAATGTAAGGAGGACATCCAACTCATTGGCCCAAGATTGAACTTCTCTCGGATACTTGTTCGACCATTTCGACTCAAACTGTTGAAACATCTGTAACGCAATCTCCTTATTCGGTGCGCGATAAATCAGTTTGAGATCCTCTGCCACTTCAAATTGATCTTTTTTCCGAACACGATTTAAGGTATTACGTACTTTGTGAACGACACAGCGCTGCACATCGGCTTTCGGATAAACAGCCTTAAAGGCTTCCTCTAGCCCCGGAAGGCCATCAAATACGCCCAGAAGCACTTCCTGTACGCCTCTTTTGTAGAGCTGTTGAAGAATCTCTTGCCATCCATAGGCACTCTCCTGTCCTCCTACGAAAAAATCAAGAATTTCGCGATATCCTTCTTCGTTGACCCCCAACACCACATAAATCACTTCTTTCTCCACGGTATCGCGACGAAGTTTTACATACAATCCGTCTAAATATAAGACAGAATAACGTTTGTTCAGGGGACGTTTGTGCCATTTCTCAATGTCTTCTTTCACGATATCGGTCATACGACTGATCGTTGAAGGAGAATAGGCCTTGCCTAAAATTCGTTCAATAAACTTGCCAATTTCACGCGTACTCATACCACTTTGATACATCTTGATGATGGCTTCCTCGAGCCAGCCCGTATGGCGTTGGTAAGGGGTGAACAGCTGCGTTTGAAATTCCCCCTTTCGGTCTCTTGGAACAGAAAGTCCTTCGATACGACCATACTGCGTGTCTAGGTTTCGATGGTAATAGCCGTTTCTTCTATTCGACGTTCCCTCTTGTTCCATTTCGAGGAAAGTCTGGATTTCTTCCTTCATGATCAGCTCTAATTTTTCCTTTACAAACTCACGAATAACGTTTTCCAGTTGATTCATCCAATCTATATTCGATATACTCTTAGACATAGGTAGGGTACTCCTTTCTCTAGATGATTGGTCAAATCAGAGAATACCCTACCTTTTTCTTTTGGTCTAACTAAATGCTTGACACAAAATTTTATACATCATCGCTTAAATCGATTTTAGACATTAACTTTAGTTGACCTCCTTTATTTAAGGATAAACTTAAGTTTATTGTTTATCAAAATGCATTTAAAAGATTTTTCAGAAAAAAATGATTTATAAAATATTAAGAAACATGCTACTCCACACATTTTCAGATATACACATATTTCAGTGTTGGCCGAAGCCGGAGTGGATCTTCCAACAATCATGAAACATGTTGGACATGATGACAAGGAAACAGTCATGAAAATTTATATGCACGTTACGGAAAAAATGAAAAAGAATGCTTCAGAAAAAATAAAAATCCACTTCAGAAGCGTCCTAAATATTACAAATTCGCAAAAAATGTGAGTGATTTGTGATTATAAAAAAAGAAGGCTGCCGAAACAGCCTTCTTCCCTTGATATATAAGGGTTTTTTGATGTTTATTACATCATTCCGCCCATTCCGCCCATGTCAGGCATTGATCCGCCTTTGTTTTCTTCTGGGATGTCAGCTACAACAGCTTCTGTTGTTAAGAACATAGCGGCAACAGATGCTGCGTTTTGAAGTGCGGAACGAGTTACTTTTGTTGGGTCTACGATACCAGCGTCGATCATGTTTACCCATTCGCCAGTAGCAGCGTTGAAGCCGATTCCGACTTCTTCTTTTTTCAAGCGTTCTACAATGACAGATCCTTCAAGACCAGCGTTTTGTGCGATTTGGCGGATTGGTTCTTCTAATGCGCGAAGAACGATTTTCACACCAGTCGCTACGTCGCCTTCTGCTTCAATAGCAGCGACTTTATTGTAAACGTTCACTAGTGCAGTACCACCGCCGGAAACGATTCCTTCTTCTACAGCTGCACGAGTAGCGTTCAGAGCGTCTTCAATGCGAAGTTTGCGTTCTTTTAATTCTGTTTCAGTGGCAGCACCCACTTTGATCACAGCCACTCCGCCTGCTAATTTAGCAAGACGTTCTTGAAGTTTTTCACGATCGAATTCAGAAGTTGTTTCTTCTAATTGAGCGCGGATTTGATTTACGCGAGCAGCAATTTTGCTGGATTCGCCAGCTCCTTCTACGATCGTTGTATTTTCTTTCGTTACTACAACTTTTCCAGCACGACCTAATTGAGCAATAGTCGCAGATTTAAGATCTAATCCTAAATCTTCTGTAATCACTTCACCGCCAGTTAAAATAGCAATGTCTTCAAGCATTGCTTTACGACGATCACCAAATCCAGGAGCTTTTACAGCAACTGCGTTGAATGTACCGCGTAATTTGTTTACAACAAGTGTTGCAAGAGCTTCCCCTTCAACGTCTTCAGCGATCAAAAGAAGCGGTTTGCCTTGTTGTACAACTTGTTCAAGAACAGGAAGGATTTCTTGGATGTTAGAGATTTTCTTATCAGTGATTAAGATATATGGGTTTTCCAGAACAGCTTCCATTTTGTCAGAATCTGTTACCATGTATGGAGAAGCGTAGCCACGGTCAAATTGCATACCTTCTACGACATCTAATTCTGTCGTGAAACCTTTGGATTCTTCAATCGTGATAACACCGTCGTTGCCAACGCGTTCCATTGCTTCTGCGATCAATTCGCCAACTTCTTCATCAGCAGAAGAAATAGCAGCAACTTGAGCAATGGATTCTCTTCCTTTGATTGGTTTTGAAATGGCTTTTAATTCTTCAACAGCCACTTGAACCGCTTTTTCAATTCCTTTGCGGATGCCGACAGGGTTTGCACCGGCTGTTACGTTTTTCAATCCTTCACGGATCATGGCTTGAGCAAGTACAGTTGCAGTCGTAGTACCGTCCCCAGCAATATCGTTCGTTTTGCTGGCTACTTCAGCAACTAATTTAGCTCCCATATTTTCGAATGGATCTTCCAATTCGATTTCTTTCGCAATGGTAACCCCATCGTTCGTAATTAAAGGAGATCCGAATTTTTTCTCAAGAACCACGTTGCGTCCTTTTGGTCCAAGAGTCACCTTTACTGCATCCGCTAGTTTATCTACACCGCGGAGCATCGCACGGCGAGCATCTTCGCTGAATTTAATATCTTTAGCCATTTTGTAAAACCCCCTTAGTTAAAATATTGTCATTATGATAAAAATCGTTATTATTCTCCAATCACTGCTAAAATATCGCTTTCGCGAAGGATTAAGTATTCTGTACCTTGGTATTTCACTTCTGTACCAGCATATTTAGAAAAGATGATGCGGTCGCCAACAGACACTTCTGGTGCAACGCGTTCACCGCTGTCAAGAACGCGGCCTGTTCCAACTGCGATCACTTTGCCTTCTTGTGGCTTTTCTTTTGCCGTATCTGGCAATACAATGCCGCTTGCAGTTTTTTCTTCCGTTTCAACTAATTCAATTACGACGCGATCACCCAGTGGTTTTAACAAGTGAAACAACCTCCTTGTTTTCATATGTAATTTATATTGTTAGCACTCTATTCACCCGAGTGCTAACACATTAATAATAATAAATAAAACCCCTTTCTTTTGCAAGTATGATGCAAAAAATTTTATTCGAGATTTTTCGCCAGAATTCTCTTATCCGCGCGAGGGGAAAATGCCCGATGTTATCTTCTCCCTGGCCACAGTTTTATTCCTGTATTTGTATGAGTAAAATTATTGTGGGCAAAATTTAACCCCCTCATTTGTTGAGGGAACGTTAGAACGCTCAACAAATGAGGGGGCCACCAAGCGAAAGCGCGGTAGTTAATAAGCAAATAACATGAAAAAGAGGGTTACTCCTTGGTAGAATCTTAGTCAACCAAAACTAAATCACAAACAAAGGAGTAACCCCTCATGCAAAAGAATAACACAGTATATCCAAATTTAAAACAGATTGAGCAATTAGTTTGGAGGCAATTACAGGAAACCTTCTCAAAGGTCATGAAAACACTATTAGAGGACATGGACAAGCAGATTGCTGAAGAACGAAATAAAAAGCGTTATCGTCTACTCGATAAGCGTATCACCACTATTATCAGTCTTTTTGGAGAAATAAAGGTGAAACGGAACTACTACCGAGACAGGGAGAAAGGTGAATATGTCTATCTGCTTGATCGCTCTTTGGAATTCGAAGGGACCGGCTCCTTTAGTCCGCTGATAGAAGAAGCGGCTCTAGAGCTTGCCATTACAGGGCCATCCTATCGAAAGGCAGAACACACGCTTGAAACACTTTTAGGATACCGAGTGATTAGTCACGAAGCTATACGTCAACACCTGTTACAGATTGAAAGTATCCCAAAAGAGCGACAGCCTGTAAACTATCCTGTCCTATTCGTGGAAGTGGACGGCCTATATGTGAAACGTCAAGGAAAAGGAAAACGGGGCAAGGAAGAAAAAATTGCAGCGGTTCATCAGGGCTGGGAAATCAACGGAAAACGAGTAAGTTTGAAAGACAAACGCCATTTTATTCACCGTGGGAACCAGCCATTTTGGGAGGCGTTTGAGGATTTTCTCATTGAAAACTTCGAGTATGACCCAACTGTCCATAAGCTAGTAATAAACGGGGATGGTGCCGGATGGATTACAGCCTGTCGAGACCATTTTAAAGGCAGGGCATTCTTTTCAATTGACCGTTTCCACGTGGCAAGGGATATTCGCAGCTTATTCCGTAAGCATCCTCGCTATCGCCAAATGCAAAAGGCACTAGCGTCCTATGACAGTCAGAAACTACTTACGGAATTAAACAGTGCTGTTGGAACACTAGAGACAGAGGATCAGGAAGAACGTCTTGACCAATTGATTCGTCAACTAGAAAAATATCCTGAAGCCCTCGGGGATTACCGGAAGTGGCTCCAAGAACAAGGTATTGACACCAAAGGAATGCGTCCAATGGGAAGTGCCGAGGGAACGATGAGTGTCTTCGCAAAAAGGCTCAAAAATGGACGTAGCTGGGTAGAAAAAGGCGTAAGTGCCATGATTACTGGATTGGTGGCTTTCCTAGACAATCTGGCATTGAAAACATTATTTGGGAAAGTCGAAAGATGGACAGAAACCAAGGAGGAAAAGAATCCACCAAAACATTACGTAGAAAAGGTGACAAGTACAATTGGTGAAGTCACAAGAGACAATCTCCTATACCTAAAAGGTAAGGCAAATATTCCAGTGTACAAGACTTTAAAGGAGTTGGCCGGATTTTAAAAAAGACAAATTTTTTATCAAGAGAGTACCCTAAAATGGTGAATCCGCTTTCATTGTTAGGGAGAAAAAAACTGCCCACAAATACTTGACTCAATCCCTGTATTTCTTGAATTTGAATGGGATGTAAATTGCTAGTAGAATGAAAATAATGAATGAATAAGAGAAGGAGTATAAAAAAGTGAAAAAAGAATACGGTTATATTTTAATTGCTTATATTCTTATGCAGCTATCCAGTTTCATCGGTGTCCCGCTCGTTTATCGAATCGGAATCAGGGCAGGACAAGACCCCGTTTTTATGAGGCAAGCGGCCCCCGGATATTGGATTGTCATCAGTTTTTCCATTACATTAATCATTATTTTGCTGATTTTAAGAAAAGCACGTACTGATGCTTTATTGGTGAGAAAAGCTCCGGCTTCTCCAGGAGAATCGATAGTATGGGCGATCGCCGGAGTATTTCTTGCGCTGTTTGCCCAAGGCATCGCTGCCAACATCGAAGCAAACCTTTTCGGTGTGGATCCCGGTTCGAAAAATACGGAAAATATCCTTCAAATTATCAAAACATTTCCGGCTTCCATGCTTGTTTCATCCATTTTCGGACCTATATTAGAAGAAATTGTTTTTCGAAAAATCATTTTTGGCTCTTTATACAAACGTTTTTCTTTTTGGATCGCCGCAACGATCAGTTCCGTCATTTTCGCCATGGCGCATATGGAATTCGAACATATTCTTCTTTATAGCGCGATGGGGTTCACATTCGCTTTTTTATATGTAAGAACAGGCAGAATTCTGGTTCCTATTTTCGCCCACGTAGCCATGAATACTCTTGTGGTCGTCGTACAGCTTTTCTATCGTGACCAACTTCAGCACATTCAAGGACTAATTGGAGGATTTTTCCAATGAAACAAACATTGCTATCCTCAGGGATCATCTATTTGCTTTTTGGTTCCCTTTTTACTTATATGGCTATTGAAAATGTAAATTCCAATGGATTTGGTTTTTTTACGTACTTGCTCATTATTTTGGCGACGTTGGATGTGGGATCCGGCATTCGAGTCATTTTTTATTATTTCCGTATGAAGAGCCGATACAAAAAATAAGGCACGAATTTCACAAAAAGAAAAAAGGTAAGCATGAACCGATATACCCATCCTATTTGCTTACCTTTCACCTTCATTTTATTGTTCTGCCAATTGAATGCTATCTTTCTTTGACAATCGAATTTTTTCTATTTCTGCATGGGCAAAATGGAGGCTTCCGTGTAATAATGTGATCATTCGTTCGTATCTTCGCTCCTCGCCGAGGCTCCCCATATACGGCAAAAAAAGAATGATTCACATTATTTAACAGCCTCGATTTTCTTCAGCCCATTGATGATTTCTCACCCCCTTTATCTTCCTATTTTCACCAAAACATAAAACCAAACATGGCAGCGGCCTTTATCAACGGCTCGGCTAATTTATGAAAGCCAACCTCTTTATTCCTTTTTTACGAAGTGCGTCAAAAGGAAAATCTCCCCCTTTCTTCATCTTATGTAGCGAGAGATTTTCGAAGTCTCGCCTTTCTTCGTTTTCTTAGAAGTATATGAATAGAAATAGCCAGTCCAGTCCCGGTCATGATGATCATTCCGATCGAACTCACTAGACCAATGGGGCCTGTATGAAGTTCACGAACCACTCTTTGTAATGAATGGCCCTCTCCCCCATTATTCGGAAAACCCCCATTCATTTCTCCTGCAGCTGGAGGCCCTGATTGTCCATTTTGTTGAGAGTTCGTTGCCATTTGCTGTGTATTGACTGCATGAAACTGTTCCATTCTACCATCCTTTCCTCGCTCTTCTCCTGTTACATACATAATGAGACCTGTTATTGATTCAATGAACAAAAACAAAGATGCTATTACTCCGATCCAAAAATGAAGGGCACGTACCCTTCTCATATGCGACTCTCCTTTCTTCATTTATTTGAGGATGCCATCATTATGCCAAGCTTTGCTTAACTTTTTCTTAAAAAAGGAAAACACCCTATAAGTTGATATGATCCCCTTATAATAGTGGACAGAAAAAAGAAAGTTCACGAAGGGATAGAGGACATTGCCACCGGTCTGGCTTTATATATGCCTTCCGTAAGATCACATCCGATCTGCGGCGGCTGCATACAAGGATGTCCCTTTTGCGTCCTTCCGTAATATCACGCCCCCAAAAGACTCAAATCTCACAAAATTCGAATCATTATGATAAGATAGACATTAATCATATAGAACCTATGAAGGAGGAAAGACAGATGTCCCTGGAAAGTGTTAGAGCCCATCTAAAAAAATGGAATCGGGATCAGGATATTATGGTCTTCGATACTTCGAGCGCCACGGTGGAACAGGCCGCCCAGACCATCGGCGTAGAACCGGCCCGCATCGCCAAAACCTTATGCTTCCGGAGCAAAGGAGACAGTGCGCTGTTGGTCGTGACCGCCGGCGACGCCAAAATCGACAACAAAAAATTCCGCCATACTTTCGGTTTTAAAGCGCGGATGTTAAGCGCCAAGGAAGTGCTCGAACAAACGGGCCATGCGGTCGGAGGGGTTTGCCCTTTTGGATTGGCCAATGATTTGGACATCTTTTTAGACCTGTCCTTAAAGCGGTTCAAAACCGTTTTTCCCGCATGCGGAAGCATCAACTCCGCCATTGAAGTGAGTCTGGAAGATCTGTGGAATTATTCCGGTGCCAAGGATTGGATCGACGTATGCAAAGATTGGCAGGAATCGGATACGGAAGGGAAAACCTCGGACAGCGGAGGGGAAACAAGAACGTCAGAAAGCTCAAGATTCTTTCAACGATGATGAAGGTGATCAATCCCCATCCGGTTCGGATCCCCGGAAAATGATCACGGCTATATCGTATCTGCCCCAGATTGAAGGAAAACGAATGCTGGATACTACATATGCAAGCAGCCAATATCTCTTATCCCACGGACTTGATCCTTTAGAACGAAATCCGTGGGACGCCTCATCGACGTCCTTTTTGAGCCTCTCCATGAGCCCTGGAAGAAGTCGTACACTTATCGTAAAAAGGGCACACCAAGCCTTTCTGTAACAAAGCTCTAACTTGACAGGAAGCGCTTGAAAAATATAAAGGACGTTATGGCCATTCTCCCAGAGGCCGTCCCGGTCGATCATAAGGACCCGAATATCCAGGAAAAGAAACTGGTTGGACAATGCCTGCATGGAGAACTTCTTCAGCTATTTCAAGACAGAGTGCTTTCTTCTGCACTCTTTTTGCAAAGTCAAAGAGGTCAAGGATGCCGTACACAAATATATTCGTTTTTATAACCTCCAACGTTACTAAAAAAATAAAATAGCCCGAGCCCTTATGAATATAAGGCTCAGGCTGCTTAAGTGTCCTTTTTTATTTCTTGTCTACTTGACAGGGGTCACTTCAAGATGCGGGTGTCCCTTCATCTTTTTGATTGTTTTGGAAAGGTCATTTCAAAGCGAGTTCCCTCTCCTAATTGGCTGTCCACTTTTACTTTTCCATTGTGTTTTTCAATAATCCACTTGGCAATGGAAAGTCCCAATCCTGCCCCATCTGACTTCGTCCGTGCTTTATCGCTTTGATAAAAACGATCAAAAATTTTCGGAATCTCTTCTTTGGCAATCCCGATTCCATTATCTTGCACCTCAAGGGTAATGGAAGAAGAAGTTTGACGGCAAGAGATGTAAATGCGTCCCCCTTCTTTAGTATATTTGATCGCATTATCCAATAGGATGACCAGTAATTGATGGATTCGTTCTTTATCCGCAGTAAATAAAATCGGGGATTCTACGTTTATCGTTATTTCCTTCTGTTGATAGGAAGCAATCTCTGAATAAGTATCGGCAATCTCTCTAATCAACTCATCCAATCGAAATGATTGTTTTTTTAATTCTATTTGATTGGAATCTGAGCGTGCCAAGATAAGCAAGTTAGAGACTAATTTGGAAAGTCGTCTACATTCTTTCGCGATTACGGAAATATCCATTATTTTTTCTTCAATGGTCGAGGAAAGAGAATGGAACAATAAATCCGTTTTTGTCTGTATCACTGCTAATGGCGTCCGCAATTCATGAGAAGCGTCCGAAACAAATTGCTGCTGCTTTTGCCATGCTCTTTGAATCGGCACCAGTGCTCGCCCTGCAAGAAAATATCCCGCTGCTACGGCGCACAGTCCTCCGATCACACATCCCGCCACAATGATCAATAAAAGCTTATCTAAAATCTCTTTTTCGGAATTGACACTTCGAAAAATTTGTACCGTAATCTTTCCGAATTCCGTATCCATTTGGAATGCAATCGTTCGGAAATAAAAGTTTTCAATCTTCATATCATACAGTTTGTTCAATTGTTTAGGTTTCTCGATAGGCGTTTGGGTGAAAATGGTTGCGTCGTGACCTAAGTCGATTATTTCTCCTTTTTTATTCCAAAACACGATAAACACACGGGGATCTCGAAAAAAAGGAACGTCCTTTTCCCACGGTCTATCATTATCTGCTTCTCGTTCCGCTATATGCATAAGCGATGCATCCACGTCTTTATATAAACGAGCATGCATGTATGAATAGAGGGCCGTCCCTAATAAGCTAATTAAAACGAAAAAAACAAGAGAATTTAACAGCGTCAATCGAAGATGAGTGCGTTGAAACATCGTTTTCTCTCCTGCCTACTGGTCTGTTAACCTATATCCGACGCCACGAACCGTTTGAATATCTGTGTGATAGCCAAACGGTTCAAGCTTTTTGCGGAGATGATGAATGAATACTTCGACAATGGCAATCGTTGTATCCGAATCAAATCCCCACACCCGATCATAAATTTGTTCTTTTGTTAGAATGGTTCCCTTATTATGGATAAGATACTCTAATAGCTCGTATTGTTTCGCCGTTAATTTAATAGGGTGCCCATCTACCATGACATCCTTATCTTTTCCGTACAGCTCAATCCCTCGATAGCAAATAGTCTGTTTGGTTGTAAAACTGCCACTGCGCCGTAATAACGCTCGAATGCGTGCTTTTAGCTCCGAAGCATAAAACGGTTTGACTAAGTAGTCATCTCCGCCAAAATCCAAGCCTTTTACCCGATCCTCGAGAGAATCTTTTGCCGTTAAAAATAAAACGGGTGTATCAATCTCTTCTTTCCGAATTCGTTGCACGATGTCAAAACCATCCATTCCCGGCAGCATAACGTCCAATATAATGGCATCATAAATATTTTGCAAAGCTAAATATAACCCTTCCTCGCCATCTGTGGCACTATCGATCTCAAACTCATCCGATAAGATGTCAATCATCGATTTCAACAAATCTACATGATCTTCAACTACTAATAATCTCACGGATCTCCCTTCTTTCTCTTACTTCTAATAATAAGACAAAGCGGTCGCCAAAAGCGATCGCTTTTTAGAATTTCTTTTTTATTTTTTTTTCTGCCGCTCGATTGTCTATTTTCTTACGCCATAGAATTTGCCCTTAAAAAGACCAGTCACTTTTACGAATAAAAAACATTCGCAGGAGATTTTAAGATATCTATTTTTCTTAAAACTTGCTTCTCCAATCCGTATGCAGCCATATTGCGCCTTTTTACTTTATTCATATCTTAGAGCTTGAATCGGGTCCAGTTTTGCTGCTTTGTTAGCCGGGAAGACACCAAACACCACTCCAATGAATAGAGAAAATAAGAAGGCAACCATACAAACAGAGACAGAATAAGAAACAGACAGTCCGATCGTAGCTGCAAGCCCTTTTCCAATGACCAATCCAAATCCCACTCCAATCGCACCTCCTAGAGCGCTTAGCACAACAGCTTCAATCAAAAACTGCATTAAAATATCTCTTCTCTTCGCTCCAATCGCTTTTCGAATTCCTATTTCCTTCGTTCGCTCTGAAACAGACACAAGCATAATATTCATAATCCCAATTCCACCAACTAAAAGGGAAATTCCTGCGATTCCGCCCAGCATCATCGTCATCGTATTGTTAACCGAACTCATCGTTTCCATTAAATCTTGTTGGTTAAAGACGCTGTAGCTATCTTCATCATTGGGGAATAGACGTGCTAATGTTGTTTTTAATTGCGCCATAACAAACGGGACTTCACTTTCATCTTTTCCTTGAACATATACTGTCTGAATACTTGTGTTTTTAACCAATCGCTGGGCTGTCGAAAGCGGCATTATGATCACATCATCACCGCTTTGTCCAAACGAACTGCCTTTTGAAGCCAGAACTCCAATTACTTTGAACGATGTGCCCTCCACTTGTATATATTTTCCGACCGGATTATCAAAACCAAATAATGTTTGCGCTGTGTCAGATCCTAAAATCACCACTTTTTGCCGATACTCTACATCGATATCAGATAAAAAGCGACCTTGGCTGACTTGTGCATTGCGTACGGTTTGATACGAAGAGCTCGTTCCCAATAAAGAAACTTGTGTCGAAGTCGTACCATTTTTTACATAGACCCGTCCGGAAACAACGGGAGCAATTTCTTTTACGCCTGTAATATCGCGAAACTTTTCGATATCATCCATTTTCAATTGAACACGATCCGAATCCATCACATTCACTGTTAATAAATTGCTCCCTAACTGGTTCATCTGACTGGCAACTTCTTTACTCGAACCTTGACCTATTGAGATCAAAACAATAACAGAAGAGACGCCGATAATAATGCCAAGTATCGTTAAAAAGGAGCGAAGCTTATTGCCTTGAATGCTGCGGAAAGCCATTTTAATGGATGGAATAATTTCCAACAAAATCACCTCTCTCCTCAAACAGCTGCCCGTCTTGAATGCGAACAATTCTCTTTGCTTCGTTGGCCACTTCCCAATCGTGTGTAATGAGAACAATCGTATGTCCTTGCTCATTTAATTGTTTCATCAATTGAATGATTTCCTTGCTTGTCTTGCTGTCGAGAGCCCCTGTCGGCTCGTCGGCAAGCAAAATCGGCGGGGTGCCGACAAGAGCCCGTGCAATGGCCACCCGTTGCTGCTGCCCGCCAGAAAGCTGGTTGGGCAAATGACGGGCCCGATCTTTTAATCCCACTTTCTCTAAGTATTCATAAGCGATTTTTTGTCGTTCCTTTGTCTTTACTCCTCGATATAATAAAGGCAGTTCTACATTCTCTAACGCCGTTAATTTTGCCAGTAAATGAAAATTTTGAAAAACGAATCCTATCTTTTCATTTCGAACAGTTGCCAGTTCACTGTCTATCATTTTATCTATTTCTTTTCCATCGAGGATATAACGACCTTCATCAGGACGATCGAGGCAGCCAATGATATTCATCAATGTTGATTTCCCGGAACCGGAAGGACCGACAATCGCAAGAAAATCTCCTTTTCCAATTTGGAGAGAGACCCCCCGCAGGGCATGAACCACTTCTCCCCCAAGCGAATATGATTTCGTTATATTTTCCATTCGAATAATCGGTTCAGTCATCATCGATCATCTCCCTCTGTTAAATCCGCGATTCATGCCGCCAAATCCACCCATATCAGACATTCCGCCCATCATTCTTCTGCCGCTCATTTGTTCATTGCTCGAAGACGATGCAGATACTCTAGGCAGCTGGACAACCTCACCTTCTGTTAAACCATCTGTGATTTCTACATAATCTTCATTGCTTATTCCCGTTTTCACGGTTTGCCGCGCGACAGAGCCATCTCCCTTTTCAACCACTACATACTTTTCGTTATTGATTGAGTGTACTGCTTCAATCGGCACATAGAGAGCATTGTCTTTGCTTTGCACTAAAATACTGACTTCGGTTGTCATTCCCACTTTTACATTCGTTGGTTTATTCATATGAACCGTTACATCAAATGTCGAGACTCCATTGGATACCGTCCCTTCATTGGCAACCGCTGTCACTTTCCCCGTATAGGTTGTATCAGGGAAGGCATTGACCTTTATACTGGCCGTTTGCCCCACTTTTACTTTTGGAATATCTAATTCATCAATTTGCACCGTTGTTTGCAAATCATCATAATTGGTAATGTGAGCAATGACTTGGCCTTTCGATACACGATCTCCATCCGAAACGCCAATCGATGTAACGGTTCCGTCTGCCGGTGCAGTAATATCACTGCCGTCCGTAAATGTAACCAACTCTTGTCCTTCCTTTACTTTCTCTCCTTTAGAAACAAGCACTTCGTCTACTTCGTTGTTGGAAGCAGCTTTGACATCCGTACTCGTAACAGGTTGAACAGTCCCAGAACCACTCACCTTCACTTGCAATTTTCCTTTTTGTACAGAAGCGGTTTGAACCTGTGCCATTGTCGGCTTGTCTTTTCCTTTGGCAAAAAACCATCCACCTATTCCAATAACGACAATCACAATCCCAAAAAGGATCCACCATTTTTTCAACATCCCTGCTCCTTTCTTATCCATTGGTCATTTGGATAAGCCTAGTATGCGGGTCCTTTCTTAATTTTTTCTTAAAAAAACCTAACCGAAATTCGCCATGTTTTCATCACCACTTCTCGTTTAGAAAGCCTTCTTTGTTTCACAAAAAAGAAATCGCTTTCATTTTTCGTAAACACCCTCCTCGCGCCAAAACTAAAATCCTCTGCTTGAGCAGAGGATTCGTTTTTATTTTTCTCTTAGTATATTCTTTTAGGATATACTGGATATGTTTTTTGAACAGACTATAAAGCAGATTATTGAACGTTTCACGTAATCAATATGGGATATATCTTCCGCTGAAACTCGAGCAGCCTTTCTCTCGATCGTGATATTAATTTTCATTCACGATTTCTTCGCTTCTTTGCCTTTCTAATCTCTGCATTTTTTTATAGGACATCCGCGAAATCCAAATGCTCACTTCGTATAAAAAACAAAGAGGAATGGTCACAATGAGCTGTGACATCACATCCGGCGGCGTAATAATTCCCGCGATGACAAGCAGGACAAAATAGGCGTAACGACGTATTTTGGCCAAAAACTTGGGCGTAACGATGCCAAGCCGGGTTAAAAACATGACCACGATAGGCAATTCAAACAAAATCCCAAAGGGAATAGTGAGTTGGAACAAAAAGTGAAAATATTCGTTAATTCCAATGACTTGATGAATCCCCAGTTTTTCAGATAAGTTTGTCATAAAACGAAGCACAAACGGAAAAAGAACAAAATAGGAAAAAGCAACGCCGAGAAGAAATAACAATACCGTAGCCGGAATATAACTTAACGTGACTTTTCTCTCTTTTTCATATAACCCGGGACTGATAAAGGCCCAAAGCTGGTAAAGAAGAACTGGGGAAGTTAAGATGCATGCGATCACAAAGGACATTTGAAAATAAACTTTCATAGGATCCGTAATGCGAAATGCATTCATCGTCAACTCTTTCGCCAGATCGGCATGCTGCAGAAATTTAATCATCGGCTCCGCTGTAAATAGACCCACAATTACAGCGATCACAAAGAAAACGATCACAATGATGAGACGTTTTCTTAATTCCATGATATGTTCCAGTACCGTCATGTCTTTTCGATTCATGATCGCTCATCCTATCATTACTTGTCGTCGTTCTTTTTCATTTTTTCATCGTCTGCTAAGCCTTTAGTTGCTTGTTTAAATTCACGCAATGTATCCCCGGCTGCTTTCCCCAACTGAGGGAGTTTCTTCGGTCCAAAGATTAATAAAGCTGCGATCGCAGTTAAAATAAGGCTGCCCGGTCCCATTCCCAATGTATTCCACCTCTTTCATTTTATCATAAATGATGTAAATCCTTTTTTCTATCGAGTTTCTCTTCCACTTCTTCCTCTTCAGGATAATTTTTCAGAAAGTATACTAATGATTGCAATTCAACCGCTAAATCGATATGGTGGACTCGAATGGAAGGAGGAACGGATATTCTTGCCGGCGTAAAATTTAAAATTCCACTGATGTTCACTTTTATTAGACGGTCTGTAATACTTTGGGCGGCCGAAGCCGGAACGGTTAAAATGGCTACCGGAACATTCTCGCCCATCAATCGCTCCTCCAATTCAGCTAAATCATATACCACTACATCGCCAACTTTTTTGCCAATTTTATTTTTGTCGATATCAAACGCCCATTCGATTCTCGTATTGTTGTTTTTCATAAAGTTATAATTTAAAAACGCTGTGCCTAAATTCCCCACGCCAATCAGTGCGACGCTTGTCACTTCATCTTGGTCAAGCGTTTTTCGGAAAAACGACAATAAATAGCTGACATTATATCCGTAGCCTTTTTTCCCTAAGGCGCCAAAATAGGAAAAATCACGGCGGATCGTGGCGGAATCCACTTTGACCGCCTCACTTAATTCTGCTGAAGATACTCGTTCTTTCCCTGAGGCGTACAGATTCTGCAAAAATCGGTAATAAAGAGGCAGACGTTTAGCCGTCGCTTGTGGAATTTTCATGGCTTCTTGACTCATACTCATTCCTCCACAACTTCCAAAAACTATGAATGATGATCTCTGTTATAGTCCGGACTGGAGACACCGCCCGTTTTTTCGAGCAAGTAGGTCGGTCCGATGACCATCCCTTTATCTACGGCTTTGCACATGTCATAAACGGTAAGAGCCGCAACAGAAGCGGCTGTCAACGCTTCCATTTCTACACCTGTATTTCCTACGGTCTTTACTTTAGCCAAAATTTTCAAAGTAAATTTCTCGTTGTATGTCTCCCACGAAAAGGAAATATCGATCCCCTTAATGGGAATGGGATGGCACATTGGAATGATATCCCATGTTTTCTTTGCCGCCATAATTCCGGCCACTTGTGCTACGGCCAACACATCCCCTTTTTGAATCCGGTCATTTTGTATGGCTTCATAAATTTCTTCATTTACTTGGATGCTTGAACAGGCGGCGGCAGTACGGACTGTTTCTGGTTTATGGCTGACATCAACCATTTTAGCCCTTCCCTGTTCGTTAAAATGAGTAAATTTCGACACGATGAATGCCTCCCCATTATGATACACTATTTTTTTGCGAATGTCTGTGTATAATGTGGACATCGATCTAAAAACGTATGTCCAGCGGATGTAAGATCGTCGTCAATTCATGCTTCGTTGTAGCTTCCTGCCGGCAGCTTGACTTAACAACCGAAGAGATTGCTTCGATTTCCCGTTCTTTCCGTCTCACACTTCCCCCGTTCTGTTTCTTTCCATTGCCCATTTAAGGAGCTATAAGGTACACTTACACTATAGCAATTGAGGTGAATAAAACAATGATTCTACTGCAAGTTCTTCAACTCACAAAATATTATGGTTCTGAACTTATTTTATCGAATATTAAACTGGAAATACAATCACGTGACCGGATTGCTTTAGTAGGGCGAAACGGAGCAGGCAAATCTACGCTTCTGAAAATCATCGCGGACCAATTATCATATGATTCCGGCGAAATCATCAAGCCAAAGGATGTGACGATCGGCTATCTTGCTCAAGATACCGGCTTAGAATCGGATTTGACAATTTGGAATGAAATGCTGTCCGTTTTTGGCCCACTGCGGGAGATGGAAAAGAAACTGAGAGATTTGGAAAATCAAATGGCCGATCCGACCGTTTATAACGATCCGGAAAAATTTAAGAAAATCGTGAAAGAATATGACCAATTGCAAATTCAATTTAAAGAACAAGGCGGCTATCAGTATGAAGCCGATATTCGTTCCGTTTTGCACGGTCTTCATTTTCAAGACTATGATTATGAAACCAAAATTTCCTCATTAAGCGGAGGTCAAAAAACAAGGTTGGCCCTCGGGAAACTTTTGCTCTCCAAACCGGATCTTCTCATATTGGACGAGCCGACCAACCATCTAGATATTGAAACTTTAACATGGCTGGAACAATATTTGCAAAATTATCCGGGAGCCATTCTGATTGTATCCCATGACCGCTATTTTCTTGATAAAGTAGTGACCCAAGTATACGAAATTTCCCGGCATAAGGCTAGAAAATATTATGGAAACTACAGTGATTACTTGATTCAAAAAGCAGAGCAATATGAACGGGAAATGAAACAATACGAAAAGCAGCAAGAGGAGATTGAAAAGCTCCAAGACTTCATCCAAAGAAACATCGCTCGCGCTTCGACGACAAAAAGAGCGCAGAGTCGAAGAAAACGACTGGAAAAAATGGAGCTGATGGAAAAACCTGCAGGGGATGAAAAATCGGCTCAATTTTCGTTTGAAATTGCAAAGCAAAGCGGCAATGAAGTGATGCGCGTTAAAGACTTAGCCATTGGATACGGCCGCGGTCCTGTGAGTGAAAATATCCATTTGAACATAACCCGCGGGGAAAGCATTGCGCTTGTCGGACCGAACGGGGTCGGAAAAACCACTCTATTAAAATCGATTATTGGGCTTCTGCAGCCGATCAAAGGATCTGTTCAATTCGGCACCAATGTCGAAATCGGCTATTATGATCAGGAACAAGCCAATTTAACTTCAAATAAAACCGTCCTTCATGAACTGTGGGATGATTTTCCTGATTACAATGAAAAAGAAATTCGGACCGTTTTAGGGAATTTTCTCTTTTCAGGCGATCACGTTTTGAAAACCGTCTCCTCTTTAAGCGGCGGGGAAAAGGCACGGCTGGCCCTTGCCAAACTCATGATGAAGAAAGCCAATTTCTTAATTCTCGATGAGCCGACGAACCATCTTGACCTTGACAGCAGAGAAGTACTCGAAAACGCTTTGATCGATTATCCGGGAACATTATTGTTCGTATCCCATGACCGCTATTTTATCAACCGAATTGCCACTAAAGTGATCGAGCTTTCTCCTAACGGGACCACTGAATATTTGGGAGACTACGATTACTATGTAAACAAAAAACAAGAACAGCTGGAATTATCGCTTTTGGAACAACAAGAAAATCGCCGTACCTCTGATGACACAACCGCTTCGAAAAACACGTTTGCACTGGATAAAGAAGCGAAAAAAGCGGAGAGAAAAAAAAGAAGACGAATTGAAGAAATTGAACAAACGATTGAACAAAAAGAAACGCTCCTTTCAGAAAAAGAAGCACTTCTCGTTCAGCCTGACATATTTCAAGATTATGAAAAGGCACATGCCATCAATCAGGAAATCGAACAGCTGAAAGCAGAAATTGATCAGCTTATGGAGGAATGGACGGAATTGCAGGAAAGTTTATAGTTCTCATTGTTCGGACATCCTGTATTCTCTATGAAAAAAGAGGCTGTAGCATCATTGCTTACAGCCTCTTTAGATTTTTACACCATAAATGAAAATCCTTTATACACGATTTTTCCACACCGTTATTTCCGATATTTTATCAACAAAAAATCGCTGCCAACGGATTGATGCCATCCTAATTATCCACAAAATAAATCACATCGTTGTTATTGAAACCACAGCAAAGGTCACATTTTTCCACATTATCCACAGACTTATTGACAATATTCCAAATTTACCCTCAAAATTTATCCACATTTAAAAAAAGTTTTTAACATAATGCTCTTTGTTTTCCACATATTATCCACATGTTATGAACAATAGTGATTCCTGACGATTCTATTTTCCACAGCTTTTCACCAAAAAGCCCTTCCACGATTCTCACCGGAAGACAAAAAAACCGGCAGCGCCCTTCTGCCGGTCAAAAAACGTCATTATTCATCTCGATTAGAAACAGCACTATTTTTCTAAAGATGGATCCCCGCAAAAACCCTTTTTTTACATCTAAGAATGAGATTAAACGTGATCCAGTTCCAATCCGGGATAGGCGTTCATGTTATAGCCGTCTCGTTTTCCTTTTTCGTAAAAAATGGTCCCTGCAGCCGCAATCATGGCTGCATTATCCGTACATAGCGATAAAGGCGGTATGACTAACTCTACATCCTTCAATTCTTCCATTTTCTTTTGCAATTCGCTACGCAAACCACGATTTGCTGCCACGCCCCCGGCAAGTAAAACTTGTTTTACTTGAAATTGTTTGGCGGCTCTCACTGTTTTTTCAGTCAATACTTCTACCACACTCGCCTGAAAACTTGCAGCCACATCTTCAGGATGATACTGTTCCCCTCTTTGCTCCGCATTATGCAAAGTATTAATGACTGCTGATTTTAATCCGCTAAAACTGAAATCATAGGATCCGTCTTCCAGCCAAGCCCTCGGAAAATCGATCAATGCTTTTCCTTCATGCGCAAGACGGTCAATGACCGGCCCTCCGGGATAGGTTAGATTCAATGTTCTGGCTACCTTGTCATAAGCCTCTCCGGCCGCGTCATCTCTTGTTTCCCCAATCACTTCGAATGTTCCGTGCTCTCTCATCAGCACCAATTCCGTATGGCCGCCTGAAACTACCAGCGCTATCAACGGAAAGCGCATATCCGTTACGAGCCGATTAGCATAAATAT